>JBGCFA010000437.1:0-5945 GCA_045106675.1 Bacteroidia bacterium | reverse complement strand
CATGCAAAGGCAGGCGGAGCTGGCCTGTATCGGCAGTCGAGTGAGCGCGGGGGCTTGTGTCTCTCATAACATTAAGCCATCGGCGTGTGGGGATATATGCTATATGGTAGATTGGGAGTTTCTAATTGATGAAAAAATAGTGGCATAGCGTATTGGGAAATATTAGGGAAATAAATCCTCGATTGGACTTTTAATTTCACGTAAGTAGCGAGTGGAAACGTGAGTATAAATCTCGGTTGTTTCACTACTTTCGTGCCCTAATAAGGCTTGAATATAACGAAGATCTACACCTGACTCCAACATATGAGTGGCAAAACTATGCCGCAACGTATGTGTCCCCCCAGGTTTCAAGATCCCTGCGGCTGCTTTGGCTCGCTGAAATACTTGCTGTAAACTCCGCTGACTATATTGACCGCCTTTTTCGCCTTCAAATAGCCAAACGTTAGGCTTATACTCAATATAATACTCCCGCAACAATTCCAAAACTTTTGGAGACAAAATTGTCGTTCGATCCTTCTTTCCTTTGCCTTTTCTGACCAATATCACCAAACGGTCTGAATCTAAATCCGCCATCCGTAAACTCAATAGTTCTCCGGCCCTTAAGCCGGCTGAATACATTAAGGATAAAGCTGCCTTGTGTTTTAAGTTCGTAAGGACCGATAATATGTCTTGTACCTCCTCTTTGGCGAGTACAGTAGGGAGGCGTTTGGAGGCGACTGGACGCTGGACATAATATCCCTTAGGTTGCCAACCCAAAATCCTCTCATAATAAAACTTGATCGCATTGATTGCTTGATTATGATAACTTTCGCTGACTTTACGCTCGTTAACTAAGTATAGCAAATAGCGGCGTATATCTTCCTCCAAAATATCATGGGTTAACTTGCTATCATAGTACATCCAAAACAATTTGAGCTGAGAAAGATAGGTGCGGATAGTATTCTTAGCCTTATTTTCTAATTGCATTTGCTCCTTCATCTTCTCTAGTTCAACTAGCTGCTCTTGGGTCAAGCGTACTTTGATTCTTGGCTTGGGTATTGGCTTGATCCGGCGTTCGCCAAGGGCGGCAGAGCCAAAAGGATCAATTGCAGTACCGCCCTCCGGCATCCATGAAAAATGTATGTGCCCGTCAAACTGAATATTGAGTAATTCAGGTGTGTAGCGAACCGCGACATGCCAACTGCCAAAAGTTTTACTCCAGCGACGACCCTGAATTGATTTGAGTTGCTCACTTAACTTGGGACTCCACTCAAAAATGAGTTTAATACGCGCCTCCGATTTATGGACAATGGGTTGAAGATATACCTCTGATGGTTTTTGTCTAGTAGAACGTTCCTTATCGGCGGATTGCTCATCGGTTTTGGAAGGGTTATCAGATAGCTCTTTATCTTCCCACTTCAATAAGGCAATTTGCTCAAAATGACGTCTCAACAATTCAGGACTGACACGCGATATGGGGGAAAGCCAACCACCCACCTTAGGGGCCCAAAAGGTGCCAGGTAATTTTTTGACGAGCGGAGTTAACTCCCATGCAAAAAAAGTCAATAAGTAATATTCCCGGCCCTCATGTCGGACCTGGCTAATCTGAATCGTATTCATGATCTATTGCGTAGTATTGGTTGCTGAAACCAATATACGCGCCCTAATACCACCGATCCGTGGAAACTTAAGCCTCCAGAGTAAATCAAAAAAAGTACGCCCCCTACCTGAATTCAGGGACGTACTCTTGTAGAGTAGGAATCTATATTTTTTAATTACTCCGTCATGGGTGTATCGTCTTTATTGATTTTACCGATGGATAAATTCATGCCCGCTCGAAGACTGACGTATTTGCTACTCATTGGAAAAATCGGCGCTAGGACATTGTCAAGAACTAAAAACCCAGCAAATGGCCCCAGTTTCAACCACATCTGCATGCCTAATTGGTTATAAGAGCGATGCCGAATATTATATGAAGCACCTAAAGTAAAGACCTTACCGAAATCTTTGCTCAATCCTACTGACATCGCAGGGAAATTTTGCCCTCGGTAACGTTCGTTATAAATCAAACCATTGATATGTAGCTTCTGCAAAGGAGAAAATCTGATGCTCGCCATCATCTGAGTAGGTAAACTAGTCCGATAGGTAAAGGCTTCCTCTGAAAGTTGAATTTGGTTTTGGAGTGAATCTAATAGGGTTTCAATATGCGTACTATCACCCATCGCAATCGCCGAGACATCGATGCCATCAAAGTTGAGCGTTCCGCTAGCGCGGTAACGCTTAGCCGCATCTGTCCATTTGATACTACCCAAATCCATCACGCTAGCACTGATGCGTAGTCGCTTGCTGAAATCATAAGTTGCTCCTAAATCCACGCCAAAGCCTACATTGCCCGTCAAGGGATCAGGCTCATAACTCGGCTCAAAGTTTTCCAAATCGCCAAAATCAACTACACTGGTTCTGACTTGGTAGTCTAGCGTTCCGCGAAGCTGATAGTACTCAGGATCTGTCCGAAAGGTCAAACTGCCTGACTCTGTCTCGATGTTCGCTAAACCGTTGAGATATTTGACTTTGGCACCAATCGTCAGTTTGTTGAGGCGATAAGCGCCACCTAAGGCAATCTCGGAATAAGCAAATGCGGCAATATCAGGGCCGATTTCCATCGTTTCGCCCAAAAATGCAGCATTGCCGTTCCAAGCAAGCTCTACTAAGGAACGAGGATATCCGACGTAAACCTGAGTTCGAGCAGCGGCACTGAGAGATAGCTGAAGATTGTTAAAGCGTAAACCCACCGCCAAAATATCTAAACGCACATTGCTACGTAGGTAGTTTTGAGCTGCCATACGAGCAATCGCCTGGTCGAGATCGACGATGAGTGAATCCGTTCCCGGCAGGGGCTGTAAAAGATTTTTGGCAGTAAATCCACTATGTCCAATCTGAACAGAAGGTGCTGGTAAGGCAATATTGACACGGTAAGGGCTGAGCAGGGCCGGGTTAGTTTGTTGACTTTGCCACACTTGCGGCAGGAAATGCAGCCCCAAGTCGGTTTGGGCTTGCACTCCCCAAAAGGGTAAGAGCAGGATTAGGGTATATAATACTTTTTTCATTGATCTAGATTTGAAATAGGCAGACTGAATTAGCTGCTTGAGATTGATAGCTTAGCGAACGCTTACTTTGGCTTTCAGGCCAAGTTTCAGTCCGAGTCCGTAATCTTGGTATATCCGTACCGGAACGCTGCCACTTTGAGTAGTGCCTACGGTAGCCTTGATCACAATAGATTTTGAGCCCAGCATTGCCTCCACTAAATCAGCGTCGAGCGCCAATTCTAAGCGTTCGGCTGCAGGCCCACTAACACGGCCAACCGCATCTACCGGGGCGCCTTCAAGGATGGTAGTAGTTTGACTAAAAAGACTATCTATGATCGCACCGTTCTCGGAGAGAAAATACGCCTGTAGCCCTAATTCGATCGGAAAACCATTTTCGGTAATCATGATCATACTAGCCGATTCTAGTACATCTGCGGCACTGAGATCAAGCGCAAAGGTATCTTCGACGGTATAAGGTGATAGAGTAAACTCTAAGGGTACTTCAAGTTCGACTCCGACGGAAAAGGTACTGCTATCGGTAATGAAACCGAGTTCGGTAGAATCTCCACTTGGATGCGCCTGAGCGCCTAATCGATAAACTAAGGCCTCGGGCAAAGGCTGAATGGCCTGCGCTAAGGCTGAGTTCTCTTTATTCAGTTCAAATTGAGTGGTTTCGAAACTCCCTACAGCGTTTAGAGCTGGATGATTGAGGGTGATGCCATCAGATAATGCTTGGCTAGCTACTGACAAAAAACTGCCATCAGCTTGGACTACGCCAAACTTAGGCGTTTTGACTTCAATCGGAATGCCATAGGAGTTGTCGACGACAAAACGGACGCGAGGGTCGGTAATCTGAAAGTCTATATCCTCCCAAGCGGTAGATACTGCCAGCTCGAGAGAGTCTTCAGCCAAATCAAAGCCGTATTGCCCCATATATCCCTCCACATAACTATACTCCATATCTGCCAAAAGCAGTAAGGCACGATTTAAGAGATGCTTTTGTCCATCGAGTGTATTGGTAGCAGAGTAGGCCATATCTAAGGTACCTCCGGTGAACTCTAAGTCATAACCGCTGAGGTCCAGTGAACCACTAGAAGTGCCAGGAGAGAGAAAGTTTATCGTCTGTTCAAATATTTGGCCGTCTTTGACCGCATTGAATACTTTGATTTTCACCTCTGTAAGTCCTACATGAGTTCCTTCAAATTCGTAATCTAAACTTCCTCCTTTGAGACTGATCCGTTGGATAGTCGGTAATGGCCACGCTATCGAGACGACACTGTCAAACATTGGAATCGGAATAGAAGGCAAAAGCACAACCGCAGCCGGAGGCACAGTAAATAGATCCGCAGCATACACAATGGACAGTAAGCCATCATCGGCTACTTGCAGATAGGAAATTGAATCAAACTCTGCTAAAATTTGATCTAAGCGGATTTCACTGTTGACCAGCGGTACCGCAATCTCGGGTTCCCAATTAGGAATAGTAATCTTGGAAGGGTCTTCGGGCAAGCCGCAGCTAGCCATAGAAGAAGCTAATAAGAGCAAGGATAAAAGCTTAGTAAAGTAAAGAGGTTGTTTCATATGTCATTTTGGAATCAACTGATACCAAATAGCATATTGTTTAAATTATAAAACAATCTAGTTTATTGGATATATTACACATTATAATTTCCATTAAAATGAAAGCATGCTACTATTAGCCAAAAGGATCAAAACCCTACTTAGACTATTCCTCATATGTGCGACAATTTCTTACTCAATTATCGATAAGTGACTGAATATCAGCAGCCATGCCATGGAGAAGTCCTACAAAAGCATTTAACACCTTACAGTACACGGATAATAAAATCTTAATCTCCGTATTTTTATCCCATGGAAATAAGAAGACTCTCCGTTACCTCACTCATAGCCGTATTATTTCCTTTGCTCGTATATAGTCAACCTGTAGCGGATTTCAATGTTAATGTTTCATCGGGATGCTCCCCGATGATAGTTTCGTTCATAGATGCATCTTCACCAGATGTAGTTAGGTGGAAGTGGAATTTAGGTACGAGTGTATCCAACCTGAAAAATCCTGGCGCATTTTATCAAAATGCCGGGCAATATGACATTAGCCTTATCGTATTTGATGCTCAAGGAAGCTCCGATACGCTGATAAGACAGGCTTATATAGAGGTTTTTGGCAATCCCACAGCACAGTTTAACGTCAATAACGTAAATGCATGTGCCAATGAATTACTGAGTTTCACCGATATATCGAGTCCCGGCTCAGGTCAAATCACCCAATGGACTTGGGACCTCGGCAATGGCAGCACCAGTAATCTAGCAAATCCACAAATCAGGTATCAGGCGAGTGGGGTTTATCCAGTTTCACTGAACGTCACCAATCAACATGGTTGTCAGGACGATATCATCATCAATAACTATATCACAGTCAATGCCCCAGACGTCAGTTTTAGTGGGGATGAACTACTCGCATGTGGTCCTCCTCTTTTGGTTCAATTTAGTAGTGATGGTACTACCTCAGGCCAACACTTTTGGGATTTTGGCGATGGCAATAGCAGCACTCAAGTGGACCCAAGCCATACCTACACCCAAAATGGTTCGTTTGATGTAAGACACATTATTCAAGATAGTCAGGGCTGTCGGGATACTTTGGTCAAGGACGCATACATCAATATCGGGGTCAACACCCTCAGCATTTATGCGCAAGATTCATCGGTATGTATCAGGGATACAGTTTTTCTTTTTACCAATGCAGCTTCCAATAGTCAAGTGGTTTGGGATTTTGGCGATGGTACTAACGACAGTACACAAAATCCTTTTCACCTTTTTGCCAATCCTGGTAATTATCAGGTAATCGCTAGTATCTCCGATCAG
>JBGCFA010000436.1:0-6140 GCA_045106675.1 Bacteroidia bacterium | reverse complement strand
CACGAAGCCTTTACCACTTATATGGAGGCAATCTATGTAGAGCATCTTCATGGTCAAGAGCAGATGCTCGCCTATCTCAATACACAACGCCCCATGATCGGCAACAAAATGGCCATCCAAGGTATCAAGGGTGTGAATTTTGAAGAATGGCCAGATGCAGATATGTACTTCAAGGGTTCTTGGATGCTACATACCCTCCGTAACATCGTAGGCGATGATGATCGCTGGTTTGAGATGCTAAAACAAATGTGTGAGCAATACCGCCACAGCATCGTTGACACCAAAACCATCACCGATTTTATGGCGTGGAAGCTAGGCGGAGACTATCAGGTTTTTTTTGATGAATATCTCAATCATGTAGGTACGCCTGTATTAGAATATAAATTCGAACGCAAAAAAAGGAGATCAATTTTGTCCTATCGTTGGGTAGCCAATGAAGCTAGCTTTAACATGCCAATTGATGTTTCGCTTTTTGGCGAGACGGTACGATTAGAGCCTACCACAGAATGGAAAACCATCATTGAAAAAAAACTTGGTGAAAAGAATCTCGTTTTCGATCCGAACTGGGGTCTCTATGAAGTCCGCAATGTGAGCAAACCATGATCCAAAAACTCGTCTATACTTTGTTGTTCTTTTGTCTCGCTTGTACCAGCCTGCAAACGAGCAATACCGATCCCGACGCCAATAATGAAAAGCAGATCCGCTATGAGGATTTTGTCTACGAGGATAGTATTCGCACCGTACAGCTCTATCGCGGCAACAATCAGTTGTCTTATCCAGTAGTATATCTGGGAGATAGGAGTGTCTTGAGTCTTGCCTTCGACGAACTCGTAAATCCAGACCTTCCAGAAGACAGATATTGGATTGACATCGTAGCCTGTGATTGGAACTGGAAACCTACCTTAGTTTTACCAATCGAGTTTTATGATGGTTATTCTCGTCAGGAGATCACCCAATACAGGCGTTCAGAGTTTAGTAAAGTCGATTATATCCACTTCGGACATTTTTTCCCGAGAGAAGGGGAAGCGTTCCGCCAAAGCGGTAACTACCTCCTCAAAGTCTTTCGTAATGGAGATGAAAACGATCTTGTCCTGACCCGAAGGTTTGTAGTTGCCGATCGAAAGGCCGTCGTGACAAACAACTATATGTTGGACCCCAATTTGGAACGTAGCTTACTCAATGAGCTTCGTTTTGATCTATCAGTAGGCAGCTTAAATATGATCAGTCCGACTCAAGACTTGATCATCCAAGTATTGCAAAATTTTCGTTGGGACAATGCTTTTCAGGTATTAAGGCCTCGCTTTATCCGGGAAGATCGTTTTGAATATCGAATCGATCTCGAATTAGCCTTCAAGGGTGGAGGAGAGTTTCGCCATTTGGACACGCGCAGTACCAGATTATATGGTCGTAGCACTCGCAATGTCGAAGAGGAAGAAGCCGCATGGCAATTTTATTCGCGTCCTGATGCAGTCAAACGCTCCAACTTCCTCATTCAATTTCCCGATCTCAATGGCGGCTACTTCATCTCCGTCAACGAATGGGAAGCTCCATCCTACCAAGCAGACTATGTCACCAATCACTTCGCTTTGGATGTGGACTTTCCTTTTGACAGCAGCGAGGTATACCTATTTGGTAAGTTTAGCGATTGGCAGTTGCAAGAGCGCTTCAAAATGAATTTTAATGATGCAACGGATCGCTATGAAAACAGCGTCTCTATCAAACAGGGTGTCTATGACTACCTCTATGTGCTCGACAATCCTCGACAGCGCGCCCTAGATGAAGGTACGCTAGAAGGCGATCCCAGCGAAGATGAAAACTATTATACGGTACTCGTTTATTATCGTGCCCCCGCTGATCGTAGACATAAGCTAATTGGCTTACAAGCACTTAATTATCGATGATTTTCAGCAGCATGAAATCCTTTCTAACGGCATCTTTACTTTTTTTCTCCCTAGCCGGGAACGCTCAATTGAATCTTGAGTGGGGAACCAGCATTTCCGTGGGAGGAAGTGGCTATGCTCCTAGTCTAAGAGTCTATCAAATGGGCCTTAGTCCGCAAGTAGGGATGTTTGTAGAAGTCCCGATGCTTAAATGGGCCGACTTGCGGCTTGGCGCAGCCTTTACGCTAACGCAACAAAAAAGGCCTCATTTCACAAACAACTTTGCCTATTTAGGTCTCCCTATCTCCATGATTGTCAGCGGAGATTTGATCGGCAAAGAGCAAGGATTAAAGCCCATATTTATGGGCCGCTTCCATCCGGCATGGCTGTTAGGCGGTCCGCCAAGTTATTCTAGCACCAGTCCTACTTCTTTGGTGGCAGACTATCGCGGGCTATGGGGAGCAGGATTGGGATTTCAGATCATAGGTCAAAAACGGCAACACGAGATCTTGTTTACCGCTAGCCTTTCCAATCCGCTCAACGCCAATTATGAAGCAAGCGGTACCATTGAACCTTTACTCGGTACTCGCCTTGCGCTAGAGTGGAACCTCAAATTATAATCGTATGTCTAAGTCAATCTATCTCCTTTTGCTAGGCTTTGGTCTGCTCACCGCTTGCCAACCACAAGAAGAGCTTATAGCCCTTAGTCTCGAAGACCAAATCAATCGTCTCGCCATTGGCACTACTGGTATCGGTACTCAACATGCCTTATCCTTTGCGGTCTATACAGAGGGTAAATGGGAGAGCTACCACTTTGGCTTGACCGATCCCAATGGCTTCAAAGCGCCCAATGATAGTACCCTATATGCCATCGGAGAAATCAGCGAAACCTTCACCGCAACCTTATTGGCCGATCAGGTATTGAGTGGTCATTTATCCTTTGCTGATAGCTTGGCAGAGCGTTGGCCGGAGGCTGTCCCTAGCTTTGACAATACTGTCATAACCTTAAAAGACCTTGCTACCCATAGCTCGGGTTTGCCAATTGGGGATTCGGACAAAGAAAGCGACCTCAATAAAGCTGGCCTAACAGGCCGATACGCGGGGTTCCGCGAAGCTGAGCTCTACCAACTCCTCAGCTCACAAAGCCTCACTGGTCCTCCCGCTCAGTCTTACGAACAAGCTTCTCTAAATATGGTGGTGCTAGCTCATATTCTGGAATTACAAAATAATGAGGACTACTATGAACTGCTGCGCGAAGAGATTTTGGTGCCCAATCAGATGAATAGCACCCGTGATCTTCTGCACTTGACCCAAGAATTGGCCGATGAGGTAAGCCCAGCTTGGGATAATATTTCGCGTCCATTGTCGCATTACCAATTTGGCGAATATCAAGGTAGCCAGACACTCTATAGCAATCTCACGGATATGCGTCGCTGGGCGGACATTATGCTTGCCCCTTTTCATCCTTTAAGTGATGCAGTGGATATATGTTTGCAGCCACATTTCACCCTTGACGGGGAACGCGCAGTCGCTTATGGCTGGCAAGTAAAAGGCTTAGGTGGCACACCCTATTTTTTCAAAGAAGGAGACGTAAACCATGCCAGTCATATTCGGGTTTCACCAAAAGACGCCCAAGCCATGATCATCCTCAGCAATACCGACAATCTCCCTGAAATCCGTTGGATGTCCGATATTATTTGGCGAAGTATGCAGTAGATCCGGCTTGCAAGCCGGATCGAACAGTTATTTAGTTCACGATGCGAAACTTGAACTTAGCGTTCCACAAGGTGGCAAAAGGAAAATCATGAATGCAATACGCAGTCTCTGTGCTTTACTATTACTTTATTGTTTCAGTTTTGCACAGGCCCAATCTCCGATTGAGATCCGAACCAATCTAGGAGGTTATCCTAGCGAAATGCCCAAAACAGCCCTGATACTCAGTAAAAATGATTTACGAAGGCCAGTGCTGATATTGAAAAACACTGCTGGAGAGAGCTTACAATCTTTTAGCGCCACTCCTTCGGAGAACGTTTGGCCTCCTTTTTCGCATTATTATATTGTAGATTTTTCAGCCTATCAGATTGAAGGAGATTATTATTTCGAACTCAAAGGCAAAGAGGCCAAAAGTGAGGCATTTTTCATTGGCCCCTACCCTCTTTGGCAAGAAGACGTAGTGGATTTCATCCGTACTCAACGCTGTGGTTTCAATCCTTATACCCAAGAGTATTGTCATCAAAAGGATGGCTTAAGCTTTTTTGGATTGCGTCCAGATTCTACCCGTATCGATGCTACCGGTGGTTGGCATGATGCAGGCGATCAGTTAAAGTACCTCATAACCGCAAGCAACACCACCGCAAGAATGCTCATGGCTTATCAAATGAGCCCTCAGACATTTGCAGATAAGCACAATGCGAGAGGCCTTATAGGAGTTAATGGTCTAGCCGATATTCTGGATGAGGCAAAATGGGGGCTTGAGTGGATTTTAAAATTGCATCCTAGTCCAAATGAGCTTTATCACCAAGTAGCCGACGACAGAGATCATCGCGGTTTCAAATTGCCGCACGAAGAGAATGCTGATTACGGCTGGGGACCAAATGACTTTCGTCCGGCTTACTTTGCCACTGGCAAGCCACAAGGTTTATCTAAATATCAAAGCAAAGCGACCGGTATCGCCAATCTAGCGGGTCGATCAGCCGCCACTTTGGCTTTGGGATACGAAATTTTTAGCCTTACCGAAGGATATGAAGTCTTTGCTCAGACTTGTCTCAGAGCAGCAAAAGAGCTCTATGCCATGGGACAGTTGCAAGAAGGCTATCAACAAGGCAATAGCTATGGAGCTCCCTATCGGTATGAAGAAAACACTTGGGCCGATGATATGGAATGGGCCGCAGCACAGCTTTACAAAGTCTCCCAAGAGCCTGATTTTCTAGAAGATGCGCGCAAATACGCCAAGATAATCGGCAATTGGTCTTGGATGGAACGCGACACGGCCAGCCACTACGAAATGTATCCATATGTAAACCTTGGGCACTATGCTTTATGGGAAGTCGGATCAGCACAGGACAAACAGCAAATGGTCGAATACTATGACCATAATCTAGCCCAAATTCAAAAACGAGCTAGCGAAAACCCTTATAGCGTAGGACATTTATTCATTTGGTGTTCCAACAATTTGGCTGCAGCAGTTTCAACCCAAGCCATGCTTTATGAGATGATGACGGGTTCTCAAAAATATCGTTCGCTCATGCAAGATCACGTCAATTGGTTGTTGGGCCTCAATCCATGGGGTTCTAGCATGATTACAGAAATTCCCGAAAATGCGGATACGCCCCTAGATGTTCATATGCCTTTTTGGAGGATCAATCAAGCAGCTATCAAAGGCAGTCTCGTGGACGGACCGCTATGGTCTACTATCCACGATAAAATGTTGGCTATCGAACTTTCCAAGCCAGACGAGTATGCCCATTTGCAACCAGATCACATCAAGTATTGGGATGATTGGATGGATTATAGCACCAACGAACCTACTTTGGATGGCTCTGCCGAACTCATCATCATCTTAACCTATTTGAGCCAATGATTAGGTTGGTATTTTCGCTTCTACTCCTGAGTTCTATCCATCAAATATGGGCACAAAGCCTGATCGATACGGCGGGAGCAATGGTCAGATCAGATACTTCTGAACAAAGCATTTATCTCTGTTTTACTGGACATGAATATTATGATGGTTTTGAGCATGTCTTAGACATATTGAAAAAACATAACATTCAAGCTTCCTTTTTTCTAACGGGTGACTTTGTCCGTAACCATGCTGACTTAGTCAAAAAGATCGATGAATCAGGACATTTTGTGGGAGCCCATTCTGATAAGCATCTCCTTTATTGCGATTGGGCCAATAGAGATAGTCTTCTTTATACCAGAGATTCTATTCGGCAAGATATACGCCAAAACCTGCAATCATTGGCGGATTTGGGCATTTATCCAGATTATTTTATGCCTCCCTATGAATGGTACAATCAGCAGGTAGTAGAGATTGCCCGAGAATTGCAGCAACTGACAGTTAATTATTCTTCTGGTACAAGATCAAATGCTGATTATACTACTCCTGAAATGCCCAATTATATCTCTAGTGCAGATATTCTAAATAGCATTGTCGAATATGAAAGACAAGAGGGCCTTAATGGATTTCATCTATTGATTCATCCCGGCACTAATCCCCTGAGGACAGACAAACTGTATTTACATTTAGATAAATTACTC
>JBGCFA010000435.1:0-2774 GCA_045106675.1 Bacteroidia bacterium | reverse complement strand
CAAAATCATTGGTTTTACCTATTGGCTGAAGGCGGCAGTGGAACCAATGACAATCAAGACAATTATCAAGTCGATGGCTTGGGGATGGAAAAAGCCACCCAGATTGCCTTCCGCAGTTTGATTTATTATCTCCATCCGAGTACTACTTATGAAGAAGCTCGTTTTTTCCATTTGCAAGCTGCCATTGATTTGTATGGGGCATGTTCTGAGGAAGCTGAACAAGTCATCAAAGCTTGGTATGCGGTAGGCGTAGGCCCCGCTTACAGTAGCCCCGTTGCGGAGGCTGATTTTGAGGTTTCGGCTATTTTTCTTTGTAGTGCACCCTTTGAGATTGATTTTACCAATCTCAGCAAAAACGGAAGCAGTTATCAATGGGATTTTGGCGATGGAACCCAAAGCAGTGAATATGCTCCCACCCATACTTATGCAGAAGCGGGCCAATACAGTGTTAGCCTAAAACTAGATGGCGCTTGCGGCTCAGATGAAAAAATTCAAGATCGACTGATTACGACCCAAGCACCGCCTAGTCCTCCTGAAATCATCGGCAACGATGGCACTCCAGTCTGTGGAGAACCTTACAGTGTCTGGGCGCAGTCAGATCATGAGATCATCTGGTTTGATGACTCGCTTAGAATTCCCAGCGTCGGTAGCACCCTGACTATCAACAACTTGCTCAGAAGCGGTATCTATGAAGCCAAAAGCATCGTTTCGGACCAACAATGGAGTATGGCCGACACCCCTCGAAATGCCAATTTAGCTGGATACGGAAACGGATATCGACATCAAGCTTTTAAAGTTGGGCAATTGAGTCTATTACGGTCAATCAAAGTCCAAGTAGCTCAAACTCAAACCCTCAGAGTCAATATCATCCGAAGCAACAAACTGGAGCTGAGAAGCATGACCTTTGATGTAATCCCAGGAGTCAATACCCTTAATCTCATGCAATACCTCAGTCCAGACGACGATTATTTACTGACTATTAGAGCGGAGCAACTGCTTATTTTCCCAAGCGGAATCAGCAAGACATCCAATATTCCCGGCGTATTTGAATTAGGAAATGAGTTTGGAGGAAATAATCATTTTTCTTTTGAGTGGAAGGGAGAAAGCTTTTGTCAAAGCCAAGCAGCGACAGTAGCGGTCCAGACTAGCGTATTGGGCCTAGCGCCTATCGATACAGCAAGCTGTGGACCAGAGAGTTTCAGTTTTTTCGTTCCCGCTGAGGGCTATACCGTCAATTGGTATAATTGGCAACATCAGCTGATTCACCAAGGAGAAAACTTTACTACTGGCACTCTTTATAGGGATGCCCGCTACTTCGTAGAACGCGAGGCTCCCCATCTGACACAAAATGTAGGCCCCCAAATTGATCTTAGCAAAAGCTTTCCTGGGCCATATGACCCCTTTGACGCTGTCCAGTTTACCGTTACAGAACCTATCATCCTAGAATCTCTTGGGATCTATGCAGACTCCATTACCGAAATAGACGCCTATATCGTTCCGCAAATCGGTGCAACCTTAACCAGCTTTAACGATAGTGTAGCAGCCGGATATAGCCGTATCGATGTCAATTGGCTATTGCAACCTGGGCAGTACGAATTGAGAGGAGGGGGACTGTATTTACATGTACAGGATCAAGGGTTTTCCTTCCCTTATCAGCTCGATGGCTTGATGCAAATTGATGGGTTCGTTGGCCAAGCTTATCCTTTATTTTTTGATTGGCAGCTAAGGCCAGTTTCCTGCTGGAGTGAACGGGTGCCCATTACAATTAGGCATGGTTTAGAGATCGAGCCGCGCGCTGATTTTGACTTTCGGGTGGAGCAGGGACTCGTACATTTTCAAAACCTCAGCAAAGGGATAGAACGGGTACTTTGGGATTTTGGAGACGGAGCAAGCAGTACGGATCTTGAGCCTACGCATCTCTTTGGAGAGATTGGTTCGTATGAGGTGGGTTTACAGGTTTGGTTTGCAGGTTGTACTGATTATATCCATCGGAGTATCACCATCCAAAATAGCGAGCCTATCTTTCAAATATTTCCTAATCCCGCTCAGGATATCACCAATCTCCGGATTGCTCTTTTGGAAACAGAAGCAATCATGATCGAAATTTTTGATATCAGCGGCCGTAAAATCTATCAAGAAGAGCTAGGCGAATTGGCAGGAGGAAGCTTTCATTATCACCAGCTAGACTTAAGCAATTGGGCCAGCGGTTGGTATGTCGTGAGGCTGCGTTCTGCGAAGCAGCAGTTGGTGAGGCGCTTACAAGTCTATTAATTTTTTTTGGTCGAAAGCCGCTTTAAAAATAGTAGCCAGCGGTTAGCAAACCGCTGGCTACGGACGATTACTCCATCAAAGTCAGATCCTGCACCAACTGCCATTTGCCATCGGCTTTGACGAGACTGACGAGACCTTTGAAGTCTGCCGCCTTACCATCAAGAAATAGCTTGACCGAGGCATTGGCTTCATTTTGGAGCGAAATCGACTCGATTTTGAGTTCGCGCGTGTCTCCACCAAACTTCTTCTGCTCAACAAAACTGAGATAAGTAGCTCGGTCCAATACGCTTACTTTGCCATTGGCAGGATCGTTCCAAACCACTCGGTAGGACTCATGCAGTACGCCTTCGAGCATACTGACATCTTGCTGGTCGCCTCCTTTGACAAAGGTTTCGATCACTTTGCGGATCGCTTTTTCGGTTGAGGTTTCGGACTGGACGAAGCTCATCAAGCCCAATCCCATGAGGAGGCTCAATAGAGCCGTGATTGCGGTGAATTTCATA
>JBGCFA010000434.1:0-12529 GCA_045106675.1 Bacteroidia bacterium | reverse complement strand
TGCCAATTGGTAACCTTAGGGTTGAAGGCTACATCCAAGGCAAATTTGGAAAGTCTAGCTTCAATATATCGAGCTGCCGCAGCCCGGTCTCCGGTACGGTTATCTCCCCAGTTACCCTGCGGATCAATGAGTAAATCTTTTTGGCCGAGATTGACGAGGGCATCTCCAATGGCGGCATCTCCGTGTGGGTGATACTGCATGGTCTGCCCGATGATGTTGGCTACCTTATGATAGCGACCATCGTGCATCTCGCGCATAGCGTGCAAAATCCGTCTTTGCACAGGTTTGAGGCCGTCTTCGATCATCGGGACTGCCCGCTCTAATATTACATATGAGGCATAATCAAGAAAATAGTTTTCATACATCCCTGAGACGGGTGTGGCTCCGTCTTCTAGATTTGCTTGATCATTGGTAGGATTTTCAGCCATATTGAACTCTGTGCTAAAAAATTAGAGACGCTAATATTTTTAGACAAATATAGGCTGAATAGGGCAAAAAAGGAAATAGATTAGTTTGATAGTCGAGAGTCTGGCGTCAGGAGTCAAGGGCAAATTCAATCAAGCTACGGACACCTGACTCCCTACTATAAGCTATCATGCAGTTTTTCTGCTAATTACTTGAACCTTGCCCCTTTACGGGGGTATATTTGGCAAAATGCCAATAGGCATCGAAAATTCCATGAATTATAGCCGAATCAATAACCTGACCGGATGGGGCGTCTTTCTTGCGGCCCTGACGACATATTTGCTAACGGTAGCACCTACTGCTAGCTTTTGGGACTGTGGGGAGTTTATCGCTTGCGCGAACGAACTCGAAGTTACCCACCCACCAGGCGCACCCCTATTCCTTTTGTTAGGCAGAATCTTTGCCATGTTTGCGATGGGACCAGAGAATGTTGCCTTTATGGTCAATCTCCTCAGTTCCATGGCAGGAGCCTTTACTGCACTCTTTACCTGCTGGACCGTAACGATGCTTGCTCGCAAAGGAGTAGAGCAGATGGAGGGTATGAGTGATCAAGCTAAGACTTTTACCGTGATGGCTGCAGGCGTAATCGCTGGTTTGAGCTGTACTTTTGCAGATTCGGTCTGGTTTAATTCAGTCGAAGCGGAAGTTTATTCGATGAGTTCCTTCTTTACGGCTATTGTGGTTTGGTTGATCTTCAAGTGGGAAGCAAGAGCTGATCAGCCTGATCACCTCCGCTGGATCGTATTGATCGCATATATCATGGGCTTGTCGATTGGCGTTCACTTATTGAACCTTTTGACCATTCCGGCATTGGCAGCGGTTTATTACTTCCGCAAATTTGATTTCAGTTGGAAAGGCTTTTTTGCCACTATGGGAATTGCCGTCGTAGCCTTGGCCTTGATTCAGTACGGTATTATTCAGACTACTTTTAGCATCGCTTGGGGATTTGAAAAATTCTTTACGGGTACCCAAGAACCCGGTGGGGGAGGGAATGCTGGTTTAGGTTTCCCTATGGGAACGGGCAGTGCCATCTTTGCCTTATTAGTGGTAGGCATTATGGTCTTCCTGATCTATTACAGTCAGAAAAAAAATCTACTTACCCTTAACGTTGCAATTCTATCGTTCACGGTAATTGTGATTGGCTTCTCTTCATACGCACAAATATTTGTGCGCTCCAACGCTAATCCCGGGATTGATATGAACAATCCTGAAAACGTCATCACCTTCCTCTCTTATATGAAGCGTGAGCAGTACGGAGACAGACCATTGGTGCGTGGTCCTTTGTATAACGCCCAAGTTGAACGTGATCGTCAAGGCTATGCTGTAGCAGAGTCAAAAACGATGAAGTACGTCTTGTTAGAAGGCTCTGACCGCTATGTTGAGGATACTGAGGATATCAAATACAAATTCCAGAAAAAGGTCTGGTTCCCACGGATGTATGATCCGAATCATTATAGTACAGGCACTTTTGGGTACAAAAACTTCGTTCAACGCAAAGGTAGTGACGCCAAAAGCCCATACGATGATCGGCCTACTAGGGCAGAAGGTTTTCAATACTTTTTGCAATACCAGCTTTATCATATGTATATCCGCTATTTCCTCTGGAATTTTGCGGGTAGAGAAAGCGATATGCAGGATGCCGCTTGGGAGTCTGGCTTCGAACGCGGTCAGACGATGCGTTGGACAGCAGAAAAAATGCGCAACAAAGGCAAAAATCACTTCTATATGCTGCCACTCTTCTTTGGTTTGCTAGGAGTGATATGGCAAATACTCTATCGTAAACGTGATGCCGCTGTAATTGGGATGCTATTTTTCTTCACGGGTGTTGCCATTGTGCTTTACCTCAATCAATATGCCCCGCAGCCGCGGGAACGCGATTATTCGTATGCTGGCAGCTTTCAAACCTTCTCTATTTGGATCGGCTTGGGGGTGCTGTTTTTGGTGGATGTATTGCGAAGACCGCTCAAAAATCTCGCGCCCTATGTCGCTGCTGGAGTAGTTTTCATGGCTCCATTGCTGATGGGTATCCAAGGCTGGGATGATCATAGTCGCAAAGGCCGATGGGTTGATATCGAGTTTGCTAAGAATCTACTCAATAGTTGTGCACCTAATGCGATCCTCTTTACGGGGGGAGACAATGATACTTTCCCGCTTTGGTATGTACAGGAAGTCGAAGACTACCGCTCTGACGTTCGGGTAGTGAATCTCGAACTCTTGATCTCCGATTGGTATATCGAGCAAATGCAGTCGGCCAAAAATCAGTCGCCTGCTCTGCCAATCACCATGGAGAAAAAAGACTATGCTGGTGAAAAAGGCCTCGTTATGCAAGGCATAAAAGCTAAAGATGTGGTATTGCCGACTTTTAAAGATAAACTCGTACAAGACGGGGTTATCACTGCTAAGGAAGCAAGCTGGATTGAGGGTGATAATATCACTTGGAATTTCAAGCCGCGTGGTAGTAGTCGTAATCCTTATATACTCCGCAAAGATTCGGTGATACTTAACTTGATGCGCAATGTTGCCAATAGCGGCTGGGAACGTCCAGTCTATTTTGCCAACACCATGCAGCCTTCAAGCTTTGTGCAGTTGCAGGATTTCTTCCGGATGGAAGGATTGGCCTATCGAGTAGTGCCGATCAAAAAATCAGCCAATACACCCGAAGACATCTTTTATGGCTGGATTGGACAAGAGCAGATGCACAAAAACTTGATGGAGAATTTTCTCTATACCAAATTAGATGATCCTACAGTCCACTTTGATGAGCATATCCGCCAGGTGATTATCGGCAATTATCGCAATGCTTTTTATCGACTTTCCAACTCTTACTCTTCACAGGTCAGTAAGTGGAATCAAGAATCGATAAACCTAGGGCAGTTACTCCAGCAAGAAAACGTCAACACTGATTCCATTCAAACTAGACGTGCTCAATTAGCCCGTCAGATCGAATCCAATCGGACAAAAATTGGTGAACTTTATTCGTTCAGCGAAGCGAAAATACCACACAGTGTGACCCATCGTACGATAACGCTAATGATCAGTCAGGCCCAAATGTTAGCAAACGCTGGTCTACAAGAACAAGCTTTGGCTGAATACGCTAATCTAGAAGTGGATGCGCTAGATCTGCTAAAAACCCAAAAAGAAGCGCAAGGCCGAAAGTTTAATCCCGGTCAGAACAATTATAATCTACAAGGTTTGTTACTTGCGACGCAGTATTATGCTCGCGTAGGCCAAGACGACAAAGCCACTGCGCTAGCCAATGAATTAGAATCATTGTTGGGCAATAATATCGGACAACAACTCATCCAACAAGAAAAATCTCGCCCTTAATCGAGGCATAGAGGAAGTATTATGGCGAAAAAAAATATAACCTACGGCTTACATCCCGTAATCGAAGCCCTAGAGGCAGGTCAGTCGATCGACAAAATCTTTGTCCGTAAGGATAGTACCCACGGAAGATTACAGGAGATGCGCCGACTGGCGGGCGAGAAAGGGGTGCAGGTACAATATGTACCCGATGTTAAAATCGAAAGACTAGCCGGAGATGCCAATCATCAAGGAGTGGTCGCTGTAATGGCTGCGATTGAGTATACTTCTTTAGAACCGACCATATTGGCGATACAGGAAAGGGGAGAAGTGCCCTTCTTTGTGATGCTCGACGGGATTACGGATGTCCGTAACTTTGGTGCGATCGCGCGTACGGCCGAATGTATGGGCGCTCATGCTGTGATCGTTGCCGTCCATGGCTCTGCGGCAGCAAATGCGGATGCCGTCAAAGTTTCTGCAGGAGCTTTGCATCACCTGCCCGTTTGTCGCGAAAACAATCTCATTGATAGTCTCATGCTGATGCAAGCTTATGGTATCAAGAGCATTGGCTGTACGGAGAAGGCCAGTGAGACAATCTATGAACAAGATTTTTCAGAGCCGATTTGTATTGTGATGGGCTCCGAGGAGAACGGTATCTCCAAGAGCATGCTCAAGCGTTTAGACGTGCTTGCCAAGATCCCAATGTCTGGCAATGTAGCCTCACTCAACGTTTCTGTCGCGGCAGGAATGGCGCTTTCAGAAGCCGTACGCCAAAGAGCGGGGAAAGCGATAATTGTAGAATAACTACTGTAAGCTAGTTTTTCGATTGTCAATCAAATATTTGATTATTTCTCTGCTTCGCAGAACGTTTTAACGCAGACAAGGATTCCGCAGGCCGGTTATACTCTTGTCTGCGTTTTTTAGGTTCATAGTTCTGCTATCTATGCTTCGCAGAACGCTGCGAGGGAAAGTGAAAAGTCATAACAAGTATCAAGCATCCAATAAGTAGGGGCGTATTGCATACGCCCAGCAACCCAAGCGTTCCGCGCAGCGGCCCAAACCCAATTCACCCGTAGATTCGGCTTGCAAGCCGGAGCATACACCCAACAATACCCCACCACAAAAAAAGCCCCGCATTACTGCGAGGCTTTATATTTTGACACCCGAGGGCGTTTATTCCATGATATAAGGATAGTCTCCTACGTAGATATCCTCGTACAATGCGCTCACATCTGGGAAAGGAGAGCTCTCTGCGAACTCAACGCTTTCATTTACGACTTGCTTTACGCGAGCGTCGATTGCTTTGAATTCCTCTTCAGACACCAATTTGTTGTCTTCAAGATAGATACGAAGATTGGCAATAGGATCGCGATCGCGGTATTGGTTAAGTTCTTCGCGGGTACGATACTTCATTGGGTCAGACATAGAGTGTCCACGGTAGCGGTATGTCTTCATCTCTACGAGATAAGGACCTTTGCCGCTGCGCACATGCTCCACAACCTCTTGCATCTCCTGCATCACATTGACCGCATCCATGGCGTCAATTGGCTTAGAAGGCATATCGTAAGAGAGTCCTAATTTGTATAACTCAGTAACGTTAGAGGTACGTTCTACAGAGGTGCCCATTGCGTACTCATTATTTTCAATCACAAAGATCACAGGTAGCTTCCACAACATGGCTAAGTTAAAAGCCTCGTGCAATGCTCCCTGACGAGTAGCACCATCACCCATCATCGTGACACAAAGTTGACCAGTCTCCTGATACTTAGCACCAAAAGCGATACCAGCACCGAGTGGGATTTGACCCCCTACGATACCATGGCCTCCGACGAAATAATGTTCCTTAGAAAAGAAGTGCATAGAGCCTCCTTTACCTTTAGAACAACCCGTTGCTTTGCCATATAGCTCAGCCATACAAGCATTTGCAGATACGCCTCTCGAAATGGCCGGACCGTGATCACGATAAGCGGTGATCATATAATCATCCTGATTGATGACTTCCTCTATTCCGGTAGAAACTGCTTCCTGACCGATATAGAGGTGGCAAAAACCACGAAATTTTCCTTGCATATATAAACCAGAAGCTTTCTCTTCAAACTTCCGCTGTAACAGCATACTTTCAAACATCCGTAATGCCTGTTCTTTTTCCATTTTGAAAGCTTTTTTACGGCTTGTTTTGCGCTTAGCGGCGCCATTGGTTGATGCTGACTTTGTCGTCTTTGTAGCCATGTGATTTTAAAAGATATTAGGCGTATAAAAAGGATCAGCAATTTAAATAAAAATTAGGCGAGAATAAAACCTCCTTTTAGGCTAAGTCTTCCCTACGTACCTTTGCCTTGATGATGCACATTCAGCGCCTTCGGCTAACGCAGTTTCGCAACTATGCTGAGCTCGATTTGAGCTTTAGCTCGGCGATCAATTGTCTCGTCGGAGCCAATGGTGCGGGTAAGACCAATGTGCTGGATGCTTTGCATTATTTGTCCTTTACGCGTGGCTTCCGTTCGAGCCAAGATCAACAAGCAGTGCAGCGCGGAGAGGACTTCTTTGTCAATATGGGCAGTTTTTGGTGGAAGGACAGCAAAATTGAAGTCGCCAGTAACTTTGTCAAGGGTAAAGGCAAAAAGATGCTTCTCAATGGCAAAGCTGAAAATAAATTGAGTGAGCACATCGGTCGCATTCCCATGATTGTGGTTTTGCCGCAGGATGCGGAACTCATCATTGGAGCCTCTGCGATCCGACGTCGTTTTTTAGATATGTTGATCGCTCAGTACGATCCTGCCTACCTGCAAAGCCTGATCACTTACGATCGACTCCTCGCTCAACGCAATGCACTCCTCAAATCTTTTGGCGAAAACGGCAACTACGATCCCGATTATTTGGGCGTCTATGACGAACAACTGATCGTGCCCGGTATGCAGATCTACCAAGCGAGGGAAACGTTCCTCGAAGAGTACCAGCCGATCTTCGCCTCCTACTTTGCCGAAATCGTAGCGGAACAAGCGGACGAAATTCCCAAAATCCGCTACCGAGCCTCCGTAGAGGAAAATACGCTGGAAGCTTGGCGTGCGGCTCTAGCTGCAAAAGCCGAAAAAGATCGCTACAATCAATATACCTCTGTTGGGATCCATCGCGACGAACTAGTTTTCTCGATCAATGGCGCATCAGTCCGTAATTTTGGTTCGCAAGGCCAACAAAAAACTTTTGTGATCGCACTCAAGCTAGCCCAATATGCTTTGCTCGAACGACACGCTCAGCAGCAACCGATTTTGCTGCTCGACGATATATTTGATAAATTAGATGAGCACCGTCTTGGGCAAATTGTGCAATTGCTCAATGAGCGGATCAGTGGACAGGTATTTATTACAGACACCTCTTACGAGCGACTTTCTCAGACTTTTTCCCGCCTTGGCGAACGCGAGGTCCGTTATTTTAGAGTGGACAGTGGTAAGGTTTCAATTCCAGAATTATGAGTAATTACATGGATCTCGGCGATGCGATTGACGCCTTTCTCAATAAGCACGGCCTCAAGGACGAAGCGGATATTCAGCGCATAATCAATAATTGGGAATCACTCATGGGCAAACCCATCGCCCAGAACACCGAAAAGCTATGGCTCAATAAATCCGTCTTCTACATCAAAGTGAAGTCTCCCGTTTGGAAAAGTGAATTAAAAATGGCTCGCATGAAAATCAGAAGCATGATCAACGAGCAAGTCGGGCGCGAATTGGTGAACGAAGTGCGTGTATTATAAGCAATCCAAATACGCCTTTACGGTTTTTTCTAAACCCATATACAGAGCATCACAAACTAAAGCATGCCCGATTGAGACCTCTGCTAGATGAGGCACTTCAGTCGCAAAATGCTTCAAATTATCGAGATTCAAATCATGCCCGGCATTGATGCCTAAACCTACTTCATGTGCATATGCCGCCGCTCGTGCGTAAGCTTCGACTGCTTCAGGGCGAGCTTGTTCGTATTCACTCGCATAATGCTCCGTATACAATTCAATGCGATCTGCCCCTATCTCTTTGGCCATGCCAATACGATCTAAATCTGTCTCAATAAAGATTGAGGTTCGTACTCCAGCTGCTTTGATACGTTGGATCACTTCCAACAAAAAGTGGCGATGTTTGAGCGTATCCCAACCAGCATTAGAGGTCAAGGCGTCAGGAGCATCTGGTACGAGGGTGCACTGAGCGGGTTTTACTTCCTCGATCATCTGTAAAAAAGATTCTGAAGGGAAGCCTTCGACATTGAGTTCCACTGAAAGTGCCTCCTTCAAAAGATAAATGTCGTTGCGACGGGCATGTCGTTCATCTGGACGCGGATGCATGGTGATGCCTTGGGCGCCAAACTTGATACAATCCTGAGCCACCTGTACGATGTCAGGAAGATTGCGGCCTCGTGAATTACGGATGAGGGCGACCTTGTTGAGATTGACGCTAAGCTGAGTCATGCCGGAAAATTAACAGAAAAAAAGCGGGCCGCAAAGGGCCCGCTCAGATTGTTTTTTAAGTCAGTGGTTGAGAATTTGGAGTCAGTAGTGATTTTATTGAAACATCTAAGTTCCCTACTGCGGACCATAGTCTCTTGACTATCAGCGATCAATTACCAACTAAAGCTATACGACGCGGCCATGCCTCTGCCGTAGAGTCCTTTCATGGTAACATATTCGCCTGAAGCGATAAGAGCATTTTCTAGATCTTTCATGCTGCGGATTGACTTGCCGTCAATTTCCGTGATGACAAAACCTGATTGGATACCTCCATCTTCAA
The DNA here is from genome assembly GCA_045106675.1 of Bacteroidia bacterium. Taxonomy (GTDB): domain Bacteria; phylum Bacteroidota; class Bacteroidia; order J057; family J057; genus JBCAWW01. The sequence continues at coordinate 3,986 of JBGCFA010000434.1, read as the reverse complement.
GGCTTGTTCCTACATCATCGATGATCACACCGTAGGCAACCCCCATCTTATCGCGTTCTTCTCCAGCTAGCGGACGGAAGCTACTGCCTTTGTATTCGATAGGAGATTCTATCTCTTCTGGGGCAATTCTTTGGGTTTCTGCTTCTTCTGTTTCAGAAAAGTTCAGGTTGCTTCGATCTAGCTCTTTGAGGGTAACGAGGAAGTTTTTGAGACCACTACCTCTATATGCTTTGACTTTGATTTTTTCACCGGGACGGTAACGACTGACTTGCTCTTGTAGTTCGGAAGAGCTACTGACTTTAACTTCGTTGACCGAAATAATCACATCTCCTTCACGTAACCCTGCTTCGGCGGCTCCCATTTCTGGGTTGACACTAGAGACAAAGGCACCTTTCAAGACACTGAGACCTTCGCGTTCGGCAAGGGCGGCATTGACCGGCTGAATAGATACGCCGAGGAAACCACGACGAACCTCACCAAAGGCGAGCAAATCTTCCATCACTTTACGAGCGATAGAAGAAGGGATGGCAAATGAATAACCAGCATAATATCCCGTTCGCGAAGCGATCGCGGTATTGATACCGATCAGATTGCCTTTTATATCTACCAATGCACCACCACTATTGCCTTTGTTAACGGCAGCGTCAGTTTGAATAAACGATTCAATGGCAAATTCTGAATCAGCGCGGAGCAAGTTGATATTACGTCCTTTGGCGCTGACAATACCCGCTGTTACGGTAGAGGTAAGGTCCATAGGATTGCCTACTGCTAGCACCCATTGTCCCACTTGAATCTGGTCAGAATTGCCAAAAGCTAAATGGGGGAGAGCTTCACCCTCAATTTTAAGGAGTGCAAGGTCCGTTGAGATGTCGGTACCGATGACCTCCGCTTTGAGATTTTGATTGTCAAAAAGAGTAACCTCAACATTGCTAGCATCTGCGATTACGTGATTGTTGGTAATGATGTAGCCGTCTTCTGATATCAGAACGCCAGAGCCGGTGGCCATGCCTTCTGGTACCTCAAACATTTCATCGTCGAAAAAATCACGAAATGGATTGCTAAAGAAATCACTGTTGGGTTGTGCACTTTTAGAATCAAAACGCGCACGAATGTGGACAACTGCAGGGCGGGCCAAACTGGCCGATTGGACAAAATCAGGTAAGACTTGTAAGGAAGCATCCCCGCTTGGAGCAGGTGGATTGTAGCGAGAAAAGGTAGTCGGAGTCTGATCCTGAACGTAAACAACATTGCTGCTTTCGAAGAAGGATTTGTAGATTCCAACCCCTGATAGAGAGCCTAAGAGGGCAAGTACGAAACCAGAGCCGATCAGGAGACCGATTGATTTTTTAGTCATACAAAATTAATAAGATAAGACTAAGGCGATGCGAAAGTTCGCATCTAGCTTTGCTTTGAATTAACGCAAGACCGTGCCAATTGTTCATGCCTTGCGAACTGTCAAGGCTGCGAACTTTGATAGATTACTCTTCAATTTAAGGATTGATGGGCGATTGAACAAGATCCTTTTCAAGAGATATTACCAAAGATGAACCTATCCGCCCTTTAGTCTCGTAAAACTGCATAATCCTCCGTATCTTCTTCATACACAATATTTGTATGCTATCAAGCAAATTGAAAACCCGTCTGGACGAACTATATCGTCTTGCGGAAGAACAAGATTTAAGTCGTCTGAGCAGACGTATCCTCGATTTTTTTGCGGATCACCCTTCAGCACCCGCCTTGCGGAACGATGCGATCCAATTGCGGGCCCGCTACAATGAATTTGCGGCTCATGAACAAGCAGAGCAAAATCCTACTGAAAGGGCCGAAATGATGCAAAATGCGCACGATTTGCTCAGTTCCTTAGCCGGAGAACTCTCTGATCAGCTCGCTCAAGATGGTAAAGGCACCGACAAATCTATGGTCCCGAGCCAAGAACCCGATCTAGTGTTCTCGGGACGAGGCATCACCAAAACCTTTGTCTCCCCCAAATTTGTCTTCAATCTGCCGGACCTTGATCTCGACTTGCAACTAGGAGAGATCACTGGCATCGTAGGCGAAAACGGTAACGGCAAAACCACACTTTTACGGATCGTTGCCGGAGACCTTGAGATCAGTGGTGGTAATATTAGTTACCCTGCCTTCGATGTGGCCGCTAGTGATTGGTACCGCATCAAACAAAATATTGCTTTTATCCCGCAGGCACTCAAACCTTGGAAAGGCTTCCTCAAAGAAAATCTTCACTTCACCGCTGCTATCCACGGCATCCGAGGCGTTGAAAATGAAGAGCAAGTCGATTTTATCATTCACCGTTTGGGGCTTACCCAATATGAAGATGCACTCTGGAGTGAAATTTCGAGTGGATATAAGCTGCGTTTCGAACTCGCTCGTGCCCTCGTCTGGAACCCCGCTTTATTGATCATTGATGAGCCATTGGCCAATCTCGATATCAATACGCAGGAGGTTTTCTTGCAAGATTTGCGCTATCTAGCTAGTTCTACCCAAAACCCGATTTCAATCCTTTTGAGTTCGCAGCATTTGCATGAGGTTGAAAGTGTCGCCGACAATATCATCTTCATCAAAAATGGCGAAGCACTCTACAATGGTCGCATGAATGAATTTGGCCAGGATCGGGAGGAAAATCTCTTCGAATTAACGACCAGTGCTACTAAAGGAGACATTCAATCAGCACTTGAGCATATAGAAAACATAAGTGTGGAGGATAGAGGTCGTACCAAGATCATCCGTACTCCCGTCGATATGGCCAGCAATCAACTGCTGGGAGAACTAGTCAAGCAAGACATTGCCGTGGATTACTTCCGCGATATCAGCACCTCTACTTTGAAGTTATTTCGCGAAAACGACTAGTTAAGCGCCGCTGCCATGCAAAGAAAACTGAGAAAATTAATACCGGGATTTCTCCAGAAAATCGACCGAGACTGGATGCTCAATCGGCCCTTTCTCTGGGCTACGAGGATTCATTATGTCTTATTTTTTGGCTTGCTCGGTATGGGGGCTTCTACCGCTTTTGGCCTACTTCAGCCGATCAGTGTCTCGCAGATACCCTTTACCACCAGCTTTTTGATTCTGGCAGCTATCCCCGCTTTGATGGCCTTGGGCTATTGGTGGTATCGTCTTTCCCATGTATTTAGTGATACTTCACATGAATTGGGCATTTGGCGCCGCAATTTTGTCTTAATCCTGCTTGGTAGTTTGATGATTATGGCCGTGCCTACAAGTGGATGGTTTATCATGGAAATGCGGGCGATGGAGGTGAGAAGCGAGATTGATCGCTATGAGGATTCAAAAGCCTTAGCCAAAGGACTGCATCTATTTGAGTCAAAACTCGCTGCAAAACAATTTTATGCTTATCGAAATGGCCAAAACCCGACCTATAGTTGGCTATATAAATATAATGAAGACCAATTAGCGCAAGAATTTGACCAAAGCGATCCCGCTATGGTTGCTCAAGCGTTTTTGGAGGTAGCCCATCGTTATCTGCCTGATTCATACCCTCTTACAAGCCAAAAATTAGTCGAAGGTTATGAACTCAAATACTTCCCCTCGACTCTAAATCCAGATGCGATATGGCAATGGCGGCAAGACATCATGCGCAAGATCAATTATTGGGAGGATATGGGTGCCTTTAATCCATATGCTTTACACTCAAATCTGGATACCACTCAGCCGAGCATTGACTGGAAACTTTTGCATATAGGTACGATCTTATTATTGATCCCCTTTTTATCACTAGGACTTAGTTTTATATATCTGGGCGTTAAACCATTCATAGGCTTACTCTTGAGTTTACTTGCACTTGCGGGCTTAACGATCTTGATGGCCCCGTTTATGACTTACCGCATTGATATTGGGGAGTCGCTTTATGGTGTGGCCGCTATCATCAGTTTTTTTGCCCTTTATTATGGTTACGGCAAGCCGAACGCCAAACCTTGGCAGCGTTCTGCGCAGCAGATCGCCTTGATGATCGG
>JBGCFA010000433.1:0-8710 GCA_045106675.1 Bacteroidia bacterium | reverse complement strand
GAAGAGATGTTTGACAACATCGCTCCTAAATATGACCTCCTCAACCGCCTGATGTCTGCGGGGGTGGATATCTCTTGGCGTCGAAAAGCGATCAAGCTTTTAGCTCCATATTCACCCAAACGTATCGTCGATATCGCTACTGGTACGGGTGATTTTGCTATCGAAGCAGCTAAACTTAAGCCAGACGAGATTATCGGCATCGATATTTCAAACGAAATGTTGCGTGTTGGCCGCGAAAAAATGGTCAAGAAGGGATTGGACAAACTCATCGATATGCGTAATGGGGACTCAGAAGCCCTAGAGCTAAAAACGGATTCAGTTGATGCGATTACAGTTGGCTTTGGTGTTCGAAACTTTCAAAACCTACCCAAAGGCATGGGCGAAATCTTGCGTGTGCTGAAACCCGGCGGAGTAGCGGCCATTTTGGAGCCTTCTTTTCCCACTAGTTTTCCGCTCAAACAGCTTTTTGCCTTTCATTTCCGTGTCTTAACTCCCCTTTTGGGCAAGATCGTTTCAGGAGACAACTCAGCCTATACTTATTTGCCTGAGTCTGTTAAAGCATTTCCCAATGGCAAAGAGTTTACTGACATCTGTGAAGAGGTAGGGTTCCGCAAAGCGGAATACATCCCCCTCACCTTTGGCATGTGCTCCATGTATATCCTTGAGAAGTAGATAAGCTTTTACCTTTTTTCGAGTTTATATATTCACTTTCTTCGTTTGCATAAAGAAATAATATTTCTCTATGGGCGTTTACTTTCTGTACCACCTTCGGGGAACCTTTAATTGAACATTTATCGTTTTACGTATACTCTTCTCATTCAGATTTTAAGATATCTCTAATCTAGATTGGGGACTAATAATCTGACTTAGGACTGCTTTTTGCTATTATGTTTTGAAATGGACAAATTTGTAGAGTTTATTTCAGTAAAAAGCCATTATTTGGGAGTTCATAATATCTCCCACGTGTAATTTACTCTTGTTAGGTACTTTTTATGCGTAGTAAACGATTTTTTTTCTTAGCGAGTTTTCTCTCTGTATTTATGCTGAGTATGCAGCCTGTTCAGGCCCAATACTATGGTAAACATCCTTGGGATGCTAAGTTTTTCAACCTCGGTTTCACGATGGGGCTCAATTACAATGCCCTTAATCTAAAGGAGCAGATTGATATCTGTGAAAAAGGAGCTTGCCTCAATCGTATTGAGCCTATTCCTCGTATGGGCTTGAGTATGGGGATTATCTCCAATTTCAATCTTCACGAATACGTCAATTTCCGATTCATTCCCACAGTTTCTCTAGAGCAACGCGATTTTGATTATCATTTTCAAGGTGCCGACCAAGATAGTATCGTCCAACGAAAGATAGAGGCTTCATATCTCAATCTGCCAATGCTATTTATGTTTCGGGCTCAATATTGGAAGCGTAGTCGATTTTATGTGGTTACGGGGCCACAGATCGGGATCAATTTTGGCTCCAATAAAAAAGTAAAAGACGACGAAAACCTTCTCAAGATCACCACTATGGATTATAGTTGGGTCTTCGGAGCCGGCCTCAACCTTTACGGAGATCGGATCAAACTTTCACCAGAGATTAGATACTCTATGGGACTACGAAACATTTATGTTCCGGAGTTTACGAGCCATGCTACCGCGATTAGTTTGCTGTATACTCAGCAATTATCCATCATCGTCAATTTCGAATAAGCGTCTCGACAAAGACAAAATATAGATGACCTCCTGCCTTTGGGTAGGAGGTTTTTGTATCGTATATCTGCTTTTAGGTTTAGGCTGCAAGAGCTAGCCAGTAGAGGGAGCAAAAGTCACAAACTTTATCCGCAGCACCAATAAGAGGCAAATAAATTTCACGAAATCCTGCTTATCATTTGGTTTTTTTACGAAATAATCATTATTTGTGAGTAATCACTTACAAATAGGCCACTCACATGGAATTCATTGATCATAGCCTCAATTGGTGTAAAGGAGAAATTTTTGAAGCCAAATTCATCACCTTATTCAGTGCCCTTATTCTACTCTCCACCCTTTTGTTTTGGCGGATAGGCACTACTCCTGGAGCCAAAGCCATGATTATCCCATTGCTTGTGGTCGGATTATTAGTGGGAAGTTTAGGCATTGGGATGCTCATGAGTAACTCTAAAAGACTAAAAGATTTTGAACAAGTCTATCAAGCGGATGCTCAGGCCTTTATTCAAGCAGAAAAAACACGTACGGATGAATTTATGAGCTGGTATCCCATCACTCGCTATATTATGCTAGGGATTGGCTTACTCGGTATTGGCTTATTTGTGTTTTGGGCCACTCCGCTAGGACGAGCGATCGGCATCAGTTTGTTATTGATTATGATCGGCACCTTTGTGATTGATCACTTCTCCGAAGAACGCGCAGACATATATCACGCAAAAATAATCGAAGCCTTACCTTCAGACCGTTTAAGATGAAAAAACTTAGCTATTTAGCATTAAGCTTTGCTTTGCTACTATTGGGTATCATAGGGATGGCGGCTTTTTCTGGTTCTCAACCTTTGGTGAACGCTACTACCCAAACTCAAAGGGAGCCCAGTACTGCTGAATCTCCCTTTACCCAAATGATGCAAGTGATCGCTCACAAGAGATGTGTCAACTGCCATCCTGCCGGAGATCGCCCTCATCAAGGGGAAAATAGCCATGTTCACAATTTCAATGTCCAGAGAGGCGAGGACGGACATGGTATGCAAGCAGTACAATGTAGCACTTGCCACCAATCCGAAAACAATCTTAATTCAGGCGTTCCCGGTGCTCCTCACTGGCACTTAGCTCCTCCTAGTATGGGCTGGGAAGGATTGAGCCCGATAGAGATCGCCCAATCGATGACGGACCCCCAACGTAATGGTGGTCGCTCAATCGAAGAAATTGAAAAACACTTAACTGAAGACCTCTTGGTTTTGTGGGTGTTTGAGCCGGGAGTAAACCATGAAGGGATTCCCCGTGAAAAACCGCCGATAAGCAAAGAAGAGTATATCGCAGCTGTCAAAGCTTGGGTCGCGGCTGGGGCGCCTATTCCTACGGAGTAAATAGTATAAAGTAAACAGTATGAAGTAGAAAGTATAAAATCTATCTACTCTGTGCTTAAGTCTTAGTATCGAAAAACTGAGAATCATGAAAATCTCTTTTCAAATAAATGGTCAAGCTCAAAGCGTAGAGCTAGATCCAAGTACGCCTCTCTTATGGGTTATCAGAGATGTGCTAGACATGAAGGGAACCAAGTTTGGTTGTGGCAAAGCTGCCTGCGGTGCATGCACCATTCATGTTGACGGTAATGCCGTGCGTTCCTGCTCGTATGCGGCGCGTTTCGCTGAAGGCAAAAATATCACCACCATCGAAGGCCTATCCGATGGCGATAAGTTGCATCCTGTACAGCAAGCTTGGATGGAGGAAATCGTTCCGCAATGCGGCCATTGTCAACCCGGCTTTATGATGGCAACTGCTGCTCTGCTCGAAAAAATCCCTAATCCTACGGATCAAGATATCGATGATAATATTGTCAATGTCTGTCGTTGTGCTACTTACTACCGGATGCGTAAAGCAATCCATCGTGCTGCCGCTATCAAAAATGCCAACTCCTAGAACCCACTAAGATGAGCGAAAAAGAAACTACTCAAAAGAAAGGTTTTTCCCGTCGTAAGTTCCTTCTGCGTTCTGCAGTAGGCATCGGTGTGATTGTAGGGACTGGATTCCTCGGAGGCGGGCCGATTAGACGGTATATAGCAGCAGCTGCCAATACCTTAGAACCATCTTATTCAGGAGATGTCAAATCCCCGAATTTGTGGTTTGAACTCACCGCTGAAAATCAAATCATTCTCCATAGTCCCAAGGTCGAAATGGGCCAAGGAACCTTCACCGGCTTTGCTCAGATCGCGGCTGATGAATTAGAAATTGAGATTAGTCATATCAAAGTAGTGCATGCGGCTTCCGCTTCGGGCAATCTCGATGGCTTTAGTACTGGCGGTAGTAATTCTATTTCTAGCCTTTGGATGCCCCTGCGGGAACTCGCGGCCACGATGCGTGAAATGATCAAAGCAGAAGCGGCGAAATTGATGGGAGTGAGTGCCGCTGCTCTGAGCTTTAGTGATGGTACTATCAGGGGCAAGGGCAAGAGTATGACCTTTGGAGAACTCGTCGCCCAAGTTACAGAATGGGAGGTGCCAGATGTTCCCCCACTCAAGGATATCAAGGACTACAAATATGTCGGTAAGCCCATCGCGCGAGTTGACCTAAAAGATAAAGTGATTGGTACACCCATGTTTGGGATGGATGCGACAATGCCAGAGATGCTCTATGGTGCAGTAGTGCGCCCCGCAACGATTGGTGCCAAATATGTCAGTGCAGACACTTCTGCTGCGGAAGGCATGCCCGGATTGGTCAAAATCGTCAAAGAAGAGGACTTTGTTGGGGTCGTAGCCGAATCTCGGATGGAGGCTGAAAACGCTAAGAATGCAATCAAAGTGACTTGGCAAAGCGAAAAAAACTGGCAACTCGCCGATATAAAGGCGATGATCAAAGTTGGACAAGGAAAAGCAGTAGAGATTCAACGTGAAGGCAAGCCTAAGAAATACCTAGAGAAAGGAGCAAAAGGACTAATTACCGCCGAATATACGAGTCCGATTGGTGCACACGCGCAGATTGAACCCAATGGTGCCCTAGCGTTCGTCGAAGGCGAGAAAGTTACGATCATGATGTCTACACAGGTGATCAAGCTGACACGCGGAGAAGTTGCCAAGCGCTTGGGCATCAAAGATGAAGACGTCAATATTCAACCTACTTACCTCGGTGGAGGATTTGGTCGAAGACTACACACTCCCAATGCCATCCAAGCTGCGGTCTTGTCCAAAGCAGTAGGCAAACCCGTCAAATGCTTTTTCAATCGTAAGGAAGAATTTCAAAACGATACTTTTCGTCCTCCAACGCATCATGTACTTAAAGCAAAGCTTTCAGCGGAAGGAATGATTGAAGCGATTGAGCATGATCTCTCTAGTGGTGATGTGATGTTTGGTTCTCCGATAGCGCCTTCGATTATATCTAGTATTATTGGCGCTGACATTGGCGCTTGGCGTGGAGGCATGATTCAGTATAGTGGGATTCCCAATTATGGTGCGACTTCTTGGCGGGTAAAATTGCCCTTCGCAACTTCATGGTGGCGTAGCCTTGGCTTGTTGGCTAACACCTTTGCCATTGAGAGCTTTATGGATGAACTCGCCATCAAAGCGGGCAAAAATCCCGTGGACTTTCGTTTGGCCCAAATCAAAGACGACAAAGCAGGCAAACGCTTGAAGGCTGTTATTCAAGCCGCCTCAGACAAAGCCGCATATAAAGATGAAGTCATCAATGGGCGTGCTATGGGCTTTGCTGCTTCAACTGATGCAAATACTCCCTGTGCACATGTCGTGGAGGTATCCGTTGAAAACAACGAAATCAAAGTCCACAAAGTTATCTGTGCCATTGATCCGGGCCTTGCGGTCAATCCTGATCAAATCCGCGCCCAATGTGAAGGTGCGATCATCATGGGCATGAGTGGGGCGATGTTTGAAAAAATGGATGTTAAGGATGGGGTCTTGAGTCCCACCATCTATGGACCTTATAAAATGGCGCTGATGCGTCATGCACCCAAAGAGATTGATGTCGTGATCCTTGAAAATGCAGAAACTCCCGGCGCGGTTGGTGAACCACCAATGGGACCGATCGGAGCGGCCATTGCTAATGCTGTCTTTAGATTGACGGGCCAGCGTCTGCGAGATATGCCTTTGACGCTAGCTTAGGTTAAGACTGACCGAGCTTTAACTCTACTAGGTTAAATTATTTCACAACTCCGCTCTCTTGCTCAACCATGGTTCTTTCGCCTTGCGGAACGCTTTCCCAGCATAATAGGAAGGTGAATATCCGTAATCATGTTATCCGATAGGATTCAAATTCAATAATGTACTCAGATATCTCAAAATGATTTTTTTTTGTCGTTCCCAATTTTGAACTTTTGAGAATCAGAGTCATCGCGAATTATTTCTCACCCTTGCAGAAAAAATCCACGGAAATATTTTAACAAAACAGAATGAATCAGCTACTCATTAGAGGCTTGAAAAAACTCAAGCTTCTAAAATATTTAAATATTAATGGAATCGTTAATCTGAATAATAAAAGATTTCCAATACCAGTCTTACAAGAAGTTGGGCTTTCAAATTTATTTATCTCTGAGCCGTGGATGATTGAATTGTTGAAAATCGTATTACCTATTGAAGACAAAGTTTTCGTTGATGTAGGGGTAAATATTGGCCAAACACTTTTAAAACTTAAGAGTGTCTCTCCTGAAATTCAATACCTTGGATTTGAGCCCAATCCGATGTGTATCAACTACGTTGACAAATTAATAAGCGAGAATAAATTCAAAAATACTTCACTTATCCCTGTTGGTATCTCCAATAAAACAGAAATAGGCGTTTTAAACTTTTTTCATGAATCAGGCACTGATACTTCAGCATCCATGATCGCGGAATTTCGACCTGATCACAAAGTTGAAAAGAAAGAATATATCCCACTTTTTGAAATCGAAGAACTCGAAAAATCAGTAATGCCTGATTCTCTTTCAGTCTTGAAGATTGATGTAGAAGGTGCTGAATATGAAGTGCTAAGTAGCTTTGAACCCCTAATCAAAGCAAAAAAGCCCATAATACTGATTGAGATATTACCGGTTTATAATGACGAAAATGTTTATAGGATAGAAAGACAGGATAAAATATTAGAGATACTCTTCAATGCGGGATATTCAATTTATCGAGTTCAAAAGGAAAATGATATTCTGATTGATTTAATCGAATTGTCAGAAATTGAAATACATTCTGATCTCAATAAATGCGATTATGTCATGGTGCCTGATAATAAGAAAGATAAATTTGAAAGCTACTGTCAACAAAAATTAAAGCAGTAATCGCCTAGACCTTCTTTAGCCATCCCCGTCTATTGAAGAAGCGTTCTGCGCAGCAAGGCAAATCCGTAGAGATACCCAATCAGTTCGTTTTATCCATATTCATAGATGAGCTGGGTAAAGGTTTTTGCTAGGCAGAACGCATGAAATATTATTCTAATTCCACTACGAGATCATCTTGTTCAACCATGGCTCCTTCGCCGAGCGGAACGCTTTTCACTAGGCCACTTTGGCTAGCCGTGATGGTGGATTCCATTTTCATGGCCTCGATCACAAATAGCGGCTGATTCTTCTCTATTTCTTCGCCCGTAGCAACAAATACTTTGGTCAATCGTCCTTGCAGGGGACTACCAATCTCTTTGTCGTTCATGGCTTTGCGGTGGGCTATTTTGTCCACGACTACATTATTGTCGCGGATTTCAACCGAACGCGTCCGTCCATTGAGTTTGAAAAACACCAGTCGTTGTCCGTCCTCATTGGGCTCGGACATATAGAGAAACTGTATCAAAAGCGTCTTACCTTCTTCTATCGTAACGGTGATCTCCTCGTTCGCCTGCAAGGGATAGAAAAATGCCAAAGTCGGTAGCTTGCCTATCTCATCATACTGCTGCAAATGCTCATAGTAATCAGCAAATACACGCGGATATAGCTTATAAGAAAGGAAGTCAAGGAATGTCATGCGCGGATCAGGAAACTCCGTTTTGAAGGATTCAAACTCCGGCTCAAAATCAACGGGTTCCATATAAGCATTAGCTCGCTCAGTATAGGCTTTTTCGCCTTTGAGGACGAAGGCTTGTAGTTTTTCGGGAAAGCCACCATAGGGTTGGCCCAATTCACCTCTGAAAAAAGCCCTGACCGATTCCGGAAAATTAATGGTATCTCCTTTAGCCATGATGTCTTGCTCTGTCCAGCCATTGGCGGTCATAAACATGGCCATATCACCGACTACTTTAGACGAAGGGGTAACCTTGACGATATCCCCAAACATCTGATTGACAGTCGCATAGTTTTCTTTGATCAACTCAAATTTATCTTCTAGACCCAGTGAGCGAGCTTGCGGCAAAAGATTTGAATATTGCCCGCCAGGTATTTCATGCTTATAAACCTCCGCCGTGCCGGAACGCAGCTCTGATTCAAAGGGATAGTACCACGTTCTCACCACCTCCCAATAATTGGAGTATGCATTCAAGGTATTGAGATCAACTGGCAATTCGCGTTCGTGGCCTTTGAGGAGGGCCACCATTGAGTTGAAGTTGGGTTGAGAGGTAAGGCCGGACATCGCACCTAGGGCAACATCAACGATATCGACACCCGCTTCGATTGCTTTGAGGTAGGTCGTCGCTTGATTGGAGGAAGTATCATGCGAATGGAGGTGGATCGGAATGTCTACTGCCTTTTTGAGGGCTCCAACTAAGCGTTCCGCGGCTAGCGGCTTGAGTAAACCCGCCATATCCTTGATCGCCAACATATGCGCACCCGCATCTTCGAGCTTACGGGCTAAGTCGAGATAGTATTGTAAATCATATTTGGTACGAGTCGGGTCTGAAATATCACCTGTATAGCCTATACAAGCCTCGGCGATAGATTCGGTTCTCTCACGTACGGTTTTGATACTGACTTCCATATTTTCAACCCAGTTGAGGGAGTCAAAAATCCGAAAGACGTCAATGCCAGTTTCGGCTGACTTGACGATAAATTCTTGGATCAGATTATCTGGATAAGCTGTATAGCCCACGCCATTGGAGCCT
>JBGCFA010000432.1:0-7850 GCA_045106675.1 Bacteroidia bacterium | reverse complement strand
AAGGTGGTGTAATCGGACTAGGTCGTACTGCAAAACTTGCCAAAGACTTTGACCCTAATGCTTTCACCGCAGTTGATATCACTGAGTTTGATCGCATCCCAGTTGATACTAAGAAAATGAAAGTAGTAACGGCTCACCCACCTAATTCTTATGCAGTCAACGAAACTGAAAAAGGTCAAGTTGAAAGTTTAGAAATCACTGATCCGAGTAAGTTTTGGGCCGCTAGCCGCTACCTAGTAGTAGTACTTAACTAGAGCAAACGGGCCTTAGCCCATTAGAAATATAAAAGTTAGGAAGTATCGTATTTGCCTTAATGTGGGGGCCCGTTCGCAAGAATGGGCCTTTTTTTATTTGTAGCCAATCCCACAATAAGCTACCCAATGATGCTGATTCGCGGGAGCCGTATGCCCCATACCCAAATCGCTTACTTCAATATGCGGGTTTGTAATACTCGTTCGATAATCTAATAACTTACCATTTATGGCTACACCCTTTTGAAGCAATGTCATCTTATTGGCGACCAACATACCAAAGGGTACAGAATATCTGCCACACCACACCCATTGATATTCTTTATAGTCAGCCGGCTGAACGCTATATTCCGTAAATCGCTTGATTTTGGCCGTCGTGATTTCTTCACTCAAGCATTCGGCGATGATCTTTTTATCTTTTTCGCGTGCTTGAGCATTGCCCAAACTATCAGACCCAAAGGGCGCGAGATTTTTACCGCCCCAGCCTTCATCACCATAATGAACTGCATCATTGGAGATGACAATAGCAATATCTTCCCCCCATTTGAGATTTTTTGCGGCCATGATTTTGGCGAGACCTTCGGTCAAGGCCTCGCTAATACGATCCATATCAGCAAACTTCATATACGGAACTAGGATGGGGATAATTTCGACCGCCGGATTTTGGGCTTGTAAAAAGGGGGTGATCGCCTCCAAGGAATGTTCCAATGCCATCATACTATCGTGCACCACAAAATCACTTGCCTGCATGACATTCAACAAATCGTTCCGCAAGGCGGAAACCCGAATTTTGCCATAAGGGCCCGCCCAATGTGTATGCGTCCCCAAAATAATTCGATCAGCCAAATCAAAGTTCTTTGCCCGATGAGCGACTCCAATCATCAGGACCGTTTTGGCTCGAATTCCGGCCAGAGTCCGACTATATAATCCCGCCGCATATGCATAATCGTCATGCGGACAAATGACCGTACTCCAATATTCAGACCTATCCTGTTTATCTGATTCGTCAATCCTTGCGAGAATACTATCCATCTGCCAGTCATATTGCCCAAAGCCAAGTGTATCTATGATGGGTCTGATTTTTTTGACAACAGTTTTGGCGTTTGGATTGCATCCGAACGCCAAAACTAAAATAACTGAGGTCGCAAAAGTGGATAAATATCTCATAAGGCATGGATCATCTTGGCCTATAAGATAAGGATGGCTTTTGAGAACCCTAGCTTCCATCAACGCTTTGCGGAACGATCAATACCTTAGCGGAATTCGCAGGTCAAGAATTGTTCATTATCAAATAAAGCAATCTAACTCAGCCTAAAGATTGGGTAACCACATCCCCATAGTAGCTGAAAAAGTCCCAATTGCGATACCAATAGTCGTCAACAAAATGAAACTAGCAACAGATGATTTGAGGATGTGATTTTCACTAGCTTTTTTTGCCCTAAAATATACCTCAGCCAATATGAGCGGGAGGATATAACAGACGACATATAACATATTCAAAGTCGGCCCCATAAAAGTCTCTGGATCAAAGCCCACAGGAGCTTGATAAATCGTAAGCCATAGCATCAGAAAAACTCGAAAAAACCAAACACCACTCATTGCTAAGAATAAGCGAATGGCCCATTTTCGATGCTCCCCAAACTGGCGAGATATGGCTTTTTTTATCGCCTGAAAAGCACAAACAATAATAATAAGTCCATTGATACTGATAAATATTGCTCCCACTAGACCACCGACACTGCCTTTGACCCAAGCCAAATAAAGACCGGCAAAACTAATCAGGAAGGCAGAAAACACATATATCCGCCCACTAATTCGATGTATTCGTGGTAGTTTAGCGCGCAATTTTTTACTCAATTGTAAGGGTCCGCCGATGGTAACAATCGCAGCTAATGCGACATGCATCCCAAAAAAAATGTTGCTGAGGAGATCTCCTTCTAAGTAAGCATGAGGTGCATTGGCATTCCACCGCTCAAAATCTCCAGCGAGGCCATTTACTCCATAAAATCCAAGAATGTAGAGAGCAAAAATAAACTGCCCAATGACAATCACCCCAAACCAAAGTTGGGTGGATGTAGTTAAAAAACGCGCAGATCCGAAAGTTGGGATAGATGATTTTGCCATACACTTTGTTTGTTAATCAACAAAGCTATGTACAATCATTCCAGAAAGTACTTCACATTTGTGAAGAAATGCTTGCCAAATGTTAGACTATTCAGCCGATGTTTTGACGGATACGGCTCAAGCTTCCTGCCTTGATTCCGAGATAAGAAGCAATGTATTTTAAGGGTACATTTTGGATAATCGTTGGATGATTTTGCATCAGTTTCAGGTAACGCTCTTCTGCTGATAAGGTAGCAAGGTCTATGATCCGCTGCTTATCTTTTTCAAGATGTTGCTGCAAGATTTGTAAACTATAATCCACTTGAGTAATCCCTACTTCAGCCATCCGATCCATATCATCTCGTTTTATTTGCAGCACTTCACAATCAGTAATACAATGCAAGGATTCATTGGAGACGGTCCTATTCATAAAGTGATGAAAGGAAGTAAAAAATCGTGGACCATCATTGATATCAGTCGTAATTTCTTTGCCATCATCATCCACATGAAAATTTCTCGCATGTCCGGAAACGATAAAATTATGATGCTCATGGATAGTAGCTGATTGAGCGATCATGCTATTTTTTTTCAAAACCTTAGGCCTAAAATTCTCCCGACAAAGCACCTGATCTGATTCTGGGATATCCACTAAAATCCGGACATAGGTGAAGAAAACATCAAAGAATCGCGCAAGCTGCTGGGGATCATCCATCTTTTCCATAAAAATTTGTAGGTCCGAAATTTACTAATGTTTACTGGCTCAGTTCACGAACTTATTATCAATCTGCCAAGCATATTGCCCAGAACCAATCATATCTATGATCAGTCGGGTTTTTCAGACTATCGTTTTGCCGTTTGGATTGCATCCGAACGCTAAAATCAAGAGGCTAGCATAAAGCAAAAACCCCTAGATGCTTCTCACGAAAATATCGAGATCAGCAAGACAAGAAAACTTGAAGATAACCCTAGATTTTCACACGCTGTCGTTGCAATAGTACCTACTCTTTCCGTACGATTCCGATTACATTAGGGATTGGCCAATAGCGATCATTACTATCAGATTCATAAAATCCTGTTTCGTAACTACCGATGG
Organism: Bacteroidia bacterium; assembly: GCA_045106675.1. GTDB lineage: Bacteria > Bacteroidota > Bacteroidia > J057 > J057 > JBCAWW01. The sequence continues at coordinate 4,403 of JBGCFA010000432.1, read as the reverse complement.
CTTTGACCTTGGTTTTGGGATGATCGAGAAAAAAGGATGCCTCGGGCCCACCTTCGAGATACATCGCATTGTAGATATCTAACGGTAAGGCCATAATCTGTTTGATAAAATCCCGGACGGAATAAGGCGTTCTGCTGTGCAGAAACAAAACTCGACCTTGCTTATCTACCGCGATCGCTACCATACTCCAGTATTTGGGCTGTTGGCCCCAACGGTTTTTTTGCTCGCAATCGACCATGCGGATCCCCTGGGTAACGGATTGGTATTGAGTCATCACATTTTCCCAATCTTGGCAGGTCCGATCAATAATTTGAAAGGGAGCTAATTTTTGATCCTTCGGATTGAAGGCGATCAAAGTATTGTCCTTGCTGACACGACCATTGTTGACAAATTGATAGTTGCGCATATAGCCCACATTGGTCTGATGGTCCATTTGGTACATACCAGCATTGACCAGCGCAGTAAGCTGGTATTTTTGAGACCATTGGTCTGCAGTAAGGTTTTGGTGTTTGAGCTCTTTGGTGCTAAGCAAACGAAAATCAAAATGCGTAGGATCAATCCGTAATACTCGGATTTTGGAATCACCTATATTGCATTTGATAGTGGCATCAGCAATCGCAAGGTCAAGACCTTGTTCTAAGCTTTGCCATTTTAAGGCTTCTGGGTTAGGGTTGACCCACTGTTTTCGAGCTTGTGGTTGAATGAGAAGAGAAGGCAGAAGGAAAATGAAAATCCATTTCATGTTTTTTTTTCAGTAACGAAAAAAAAACGTATTGATACAAACTAGACTTCTTTCTCAGACTCAGAATTCTCTTGGTACTGATTGAATTTACGCGCGACGAGGGCATTTCCAATCACAAGGATACTGGCAATAGCGATATATGCAATGCTCCAGATACTCATTAGGTTACTTAATTATTTACAACATTGTTATGACTAGATAAATTGAAGAAAGTCTCATATTTCGTTATAATGTTTTACGGATTATCAGTCCACAATGTGTCAGCCATTGGACGTTTAAAGTTGCTGAAACATTTCTTTTTCAAATAATCGCAACAATGGCCTACTCACTAAATATCAAAAAGAATGCCGACCTAGGTCAGCATTTCTTACGTTTTCGTGGAAAATATTACTTTTAGAACTCAGTTTGCAAATATGCCCTCTATGCCTTACCAGGCCAGTTCTTTTTCAGATTCGATGGTCAAAACTTCATTGTCCATTAAGCGCTGGACCAAACCAAGCGTCTTAGGTACTTCGTAATGGTAGAAATACTTCATCGTGTGAATTTTGCTTTCATAAAAAGCTTTTTCGTCTTCGCCCAAAGACTGTGTCAACAATTGTTGCTTTGCGGCCACGGCCTGAGTCAACCATTGCCAAGCGATGGTCATGATCGAAAATAGCTCCATATATAAAGTCGCATCTGAAAGGAATCTTTCGATTTTACCTTGCATCGCGAAGCCTACCAAATGCATGCTCACTTCCTGCACCTTCTGTAGTTTTTCGTTGAGGATATCTACATAAGGTTTCAAATCTTCAAAAGTACTCGCTGCTGCAACTGTCTTTTGGATCTCGCCAAAAAGTAGCTTCATCGCCGCACCTTGTTTCATAGTTACTTTGCGACCGAGTAAATCTTGAGATTGGATACCAGTCGTTCCTTCATAGATGGAAAAAATACGGATATCGCGGTAATGGTTCTCCAAAGGAAAATCTTCACAAAACCCACCACCACCAAAAATCTGCAAACCATTGCTGATAGAAGTGATCCCCATTTCGGATGGATAAGTCTTCAAAATTGGCGTCAAAATCTCAAGTAGAAGATGAGCGTTTGCCGCTTCTTCCCCTTCAAGCGCATGAGCCATATCTGCATACTTACCACAAAGTACCGCCAAACTCATAGAGCCTTCGACTACTGCTTTTTGCAAAAGTAACATCCGCTTCACATCTGGGTGATTGATGATCAAGGTTTGTGGTTTACTCAAATCACGATCATCCAAGCGGCGGCCTTGCGGTCTTTCTTGCGCGTATTCGAGAGAAGCATGATAAGCAGCTGATGCTACTCCGGTCGCCCCTACTCCTACTCCGATCCGAGCTTCGTTCATCATCTTGAACATACAACTCAAACCTTTATTTTCTTCTCCAATCAAATAACCCACACAATCATCATCCTCTCCAAACATTAAATGTGTTGCCGGAATTCCTTTTTGTCCCACTTTATGATAGACGCCGGCAACGGTGACATCGTTAGGGGTTTTTCCCGCCTCGCGGAACTTTGGCACGATGAATAAGGAAATACCCTTCGTTCCCGCAGGGGCTCCATCAATCCGCGCCAAAAACATATGGACGACATTTTCTATGCCTTGATAATCTCCACCGGAGATATAAATCTTCTGACCTTTGATTTTGTAGCTCCCATCTGACTGAGGGGTAGCAGAAGAGACAATATCTGAAAGTGAACTTCCGGCCTGTGGCTCAGTCAAACACATCGTACCCTGCCAATCACCACTGATCAATTTATCGAGATAGATCGCTTTTTGCTCAGGCGTACCATACTCCACAAATAGATTTACTACTGAAGCAGTTAAACCCACAAATGGCGTAGCCGCATTATTGGCTGCAGCAAAAATCAATCCCGTAGCAACTGACAACATACTTGGTGCTTGCATACCACCTTCGTCCAAAGGAGCCGAAGCACCAATCCAACCAGCTTCGCCCGCCGCTTTGATATAAGGCAAGACACTTTCATGCACCGTGATTTCGCCATCTTTGAGTTTTGGCTCGTCACGATCCATTCCTTCGTAGTGAGGAAATAGATAAGTATCCGAAAACTGCTTAGCCGCATCGACTAACATATCGACGGCTTCCGTATCAAAATGCGAAAACTGCTCCTGCGCGAGTACTTCTTCTACGCCATGCACTTGATGCAACAAGAAACGGAGATTCTTAGTATTGATATATGTCTTTGCCATAGGATGATTGCTTTCTATAAAACTATGGAAAATTTTTTAATTTCTATATTTTCCTTTGCTTTGATTCATACATTGTTGGAAATTGGTTGATGACATTAGTCAATTTCAAGATTTATATCCCTCTCATATGGCAACGATAATCTCAGAAGGTCCGCTACAAGTCAGCATGAATGGCACTATTAAGACCATCACTTTTGCTCAACCCCATAAGCGTAATGCCATCAGTGGTGATATGGCCAAAACATTTCGCGATGTCATCATGGAAACCAAAGAGGATGATAGTCGAGTGATCATATTGACAGGAGAAGGCACAGACTTTTGTGCCGGGGCTGATCTTGATCCGAGATTACTTGCCGATCAAGGCGGGTTTGATGTGACGACATTTTTACAAGAAACTTATAACCCCTTGGTGCTTGCCATGCGGGAGATGAACAAAGTCTTCATTGCTAAGGTTCGCGGCAACTGTGTCGGAGTTGGTTTTAGCTTTGCTTTGGCTTGCGATATGATCTTTGCTTCGCAGAACGCTAAGTTCAGCCAGATATTTACACGCATCGGATTGTCAAGTGATGGCGGTGGCTCCTATTTTATGTTTGAAAAACTAGGCTACCACAAAGCCTTCGAACTCATGGCGACCAATGCGATCATTTCTGCCGACGAAGCAAAAAGCTATGGATTGGTCAATCAGCTATTTGCCAACGAACAACTCGATGAAGCTGTAGAATTAATGGCGGGCGCAGTAGCCAACGGACCATTTTTAGCGATCCAGCATACCAAAGCCAATCTTCGTCAGGCCGAGCAAGGCGGTCTCACCGCGGCATTAGCCGAAGAAGCCAAAAATCAAGGAGTCAACTTTCAGTCTAAAGATTTCTTCGAGGGCATCTCGGCTTTTATCCAAAAGCGCAAAGCCAATTTTAAAGGGGAATAAATCCGTTCCGCGAAGCGGAGAGTATATACTTTTTTCCTTTGGAAAGAAGGCGACGCTGCCAGAGTTAATAAGTATAATGCTTAAAGCTCTGGCAGCGTCTTTGTCAGTCTGGCGTTCTGCGAAGCAGAAAAAAATAGCTAAAGGCCTTTCGACTACGCTCAAGCTGACATAGGAAATGAAGGATCTGAAAATATCTCCGCCGAAGTCTTAAATTTCTCCCCTTAAAGGGATTCGAAATAGGCGTTCCGCGAAGCAGAAAATAACAAAAATACATAATCCCTGTAACAAGCTGACATTCAGACAATTAGCATCAGCATGTTCCGCAACTCCAACACTCCCCTTCTATTTCAGCTCTAAAATCGCTGTTTTGCTCCAGAATAGCTCCTGAGAATTAACTGGAGCTATTTCAATGTTCATCACAACTCTTTTTACATCACTCAAAGTTCGATTTTTCGACTAAAAACGGCCCTTATACTGCGCTAAACCTAGCCTTTCTGGATAGTAGGCCAGCT
>JBGCFA010000431.1:0-37795 GCA_045106675.1 Bacteroidia bacterium | reverse complement strand
GGTACAAAAGTCCTGATCAGTGATGATCGGGACTTTTTTTGTTGAACCCTAAGTCGGCCACTTTTTAGATATCCTTCCAGTCCCTTTGCACCATTCACATTTGTCGCGGTTGCGGGTGTTTTGCCACCAGCCTTTGCCATCGCAGCGGGGACAGCGTTTACTGTCTGAGAAAACTTCTTTGACAAGCCAAGAGCCACCTCTATAGATACCATAGCCAATTAGGGCCAAAAGGGCAAGTTGAAAAATAATTGCGATCATGCTTTGATAGTATGAAGTAGTAGGTACTCAGTAGAAAGAAGCAGCTTAACTGACATCTAAGTGCTAAATACTGCCTACTAAGTACTTGATTATGCTGCTCAAATTTACGGAAAGTCGCTAAAAACTGAAAATGGCTTTGCCACAAAGGAAGAAGGGTTCGCCTAAGGCGAAACCCTTCTTATAAAAATCCAGAAAAAATGGTCTTTTAATCCTTTTCGAGCCTATAATTAACAATTTCAATTAGGCATAAGCTTCCCTCGCAAGGCAAGGGAATGCCTGTTCGATGAATAATAAATCATTTAGGCTAAGAGCGTGAAGGATATACCCCTTGTAAGGCAATAATGTAATTGACACACTGAAAGGGCTGTATGTTATTGATGGGTTGATTGCCGCCCGTATTATCTAGCTGAATCTTTACTTCGGATTCACCCATGGTATCGCTAGGAGTATCGCTATAGCTCAGTTTGTCTGCATAGGCCGGATATGCTCCTTCGGGAGATTGGCTATTGGCTTTGTCTGAGGATGCTTTTTGCTTTACCGAAGCTTTGGCTGCGTGATTATGAGATGGGAGCTGATTGACCGTCATGGTATTGGTCTCGCTGCCACCTGCGCTCCCTAAGGATCTTGGCGTTCGGCCAGGGCCGCTACCTGCATGCATCGCAATACGCCCACGCAGATCGGGTAAACCAAAGGTTGTACGACCATCGCCGCCATAAGTAGTGCCTAAGATTGAGAAGAGGGCAGAGTTTTCAGAAATAGCGAGCAATTGGCCGTCGCAAAGAGCCCAGCCGCGAGGCGCGAAGTTGCCCGCAAACATGATGATTTGACCGATCAATGGTTCCATATATAGACTTGATGACGTTAGGGCTGACGTTCAATTCTTAATCTATGATTACTCTCCCTATAATTCAAATAATACAGCCCCCTGAAATAGTTTTTCCGTACTTTTCAGGGGGCATATACGTATAAATACGGTGTTATATTTTCATCGAAATTTTAAGCTCGCGCTAAAGGGCATAGATTTTATCCATTCGCTCGGAAATTTCGGCCAATCTTTTGCGATCACCACCTGGAACTTCCGCTGACCCCCAACCTTGATAAGCCACCAAACTCAAAGCCTGATTGACACTGGCCCAATCGCTATCGCCATCGCCTAGCTTGACTTTGAATCCTTCCCAAATTCCCTCATCCGTCTGTTTTTTGCGACTATATTCTTTGACGTCGATCTTCATGATGCGATGTCCCAAAGCCTCGATCCAATGCGAAGGCCAACCATAACGCACTACATTTCCCACGTCAAAATACCAGCCGATCATTTCGCTTTCAAAGCTGTCCACATACTGAGCCGCTTCGAGGGGACTAATGAGGAAGTTATTCCAGACATTTTCGAGAGCGATTTTGATGCCGCTTTCTTCGGCATAGGGGATGAGTTTTTTTATCTCCTGCTGAGAACGCTCGTACGCATCTTTATAAGTAGTCTTGCCATTGACAACGCCAGGGACTAATAAAACCGTGCTGCCACCATATTCTTTGGTGAGGCGCATGGCCGTTTTCATGGATTCGACGCATTCGGCTCTGATCGCGGGATCTGGATGTGAAAGCGGTTTTTTCCAATGGAGGGAGTTGACCAAGCCGGGAATTTGAATACCCGTTTTGTCCCTTGCTTTGAGGATGGCTTTATGATCGAGATCATGGGGACCGTCGAGTTCGACCCCGTCGAAGCCCAAGTCCTTGATCAACTTGAACTTATCCATGATCGAAAGCTCCTCCTGTATCATCCCAAACTTGAGACTCTTATACAATAAAGGGCGTGTTGGCTCTGTTTTCGCCATCATCTGAGGCACCAAAGCAACACCCGCGGCCGTAGCCGCGCTATATTTAATGAAATTTTTACGAGTCATAATTTTTTAATTGTAGCTAGCGGTTTGCAAACCGCTAGTACCGATCCAGCAAACCGCTAGTACTGATTCTGCAAACCGCCAGCCACGAGGATTATTTAAACTCCGTAATCCCAGGCATCGCCACAGGATTGGACTCCCATTTGAGGTCCCAATCAAACTTATCTATATCTGGCCCGAGTTGCTCAGTAGAGGCTTTGGCTTCTTCGAGGGTGATTTCGGCTCCGGTATAAGCCACCATACGTCCCCAGAGAGCTAGCAAAGTAGAATTGGCCATCCACTCTCCATCATTGACGGGCTTGTCAGCTCTGATGGCCGCAAATAGCTCGTCATGCTCAGTTTGGTACATATCATTGCTTTTGCCTTTGTATTTCCACTCGTTTTTGCCCGTGATGTAGTGCTTACGACGAATGCAATCGACCGTCAATTTGCCGTCTGTACCCATCACCTCTACGGCATAGCTGCGTTTGGTATCTTTTTGTTGGCGACTCATATGATAGCCGCGGCTACCATCTTCCCATTCATAGACGATCGAAAAGTGATCGTAGATATTGCCGTAGCGTTCTTCGGTCCGACGTTGACGACCGCCACTGCCGACAGCTTTGGTGGGCATCACATTGCCTTTGGCCCAAACCATCATGTCGATGCTGTGAATTGCCTGTTCCATGATATGGTCACCCGCTAACCAATTGTAATACACCCAATTGCGGAGTTGATTTTCCATATCGGACCAGCCATCTTTGCGGGGAAACTCCCAAAGGTAGCCGGTATTATAAGTATTGTAGATGCTCGTCACCTCACCGATGGCTCCTTCCTGTACTTTGCCAAAGGCAGCGCGTTTGGGATAGTGATAACGCCAGCAAAAACCGGACATGAGGGAAGTATTATTGGCTTCAGCGATACGAGCCGCTTCATAGACTTTTTGTAGGCCCGGCATATCAACTGCCATGGGCTTCTCGGTGAAGATATGCTTCTTTTTGTTGACTGCGTATAGGAGATGATCAGGACGAAAACAGGGAGGCGTCGCCAATAATACTACGTCAACGTCTGAGTCGATCAGCTTTTGATAGGCGTCAAAGCCAAAAAACTGATTGCTTTCGGGCACTTGGACCTTGGCGCCATGTAGCTCTTTGAGGTTTTTGAGGGACTTTTCCATTTTGTCTGGAAAGATGTCCGCCATATAAGCCAAGACTACATTATCGTCAGCCGCTAAGGCTTGATTGGCTGCGCCAGAACCCCGTCCCCCACAGCCTACTAGGCCAATTTTGAGGGTTTTGGTATCATTGCGCCCAAAGATCGAGCTAGGGAGGATAAGATTGGCACCAAAAGTAGCGGCGCCTGCCGTCTTGAGAAAGCTGCGACGGTCGGTTGAGACCTTATTGTTTTCTTCCATTTTGTTGAGAGTAGTTAGTTTTATTTTTTGGATTGGTAGCACTCCTAATAGCAACATAAAATGCAAAAATGTCTCGCCTTTCAAAAGTGTTAAATCATCAAAAATACCAGAGAATGATTGATCTATGCTTTTGGGTTTAGTCGAAATTATTTAGAATGCCCTCCTCTCAGTGGTGAAGTTTACCCCCAACGTGAGAGTTCGAATTGTAAGGATTATAGCAATAACTGATCGATGCTACCTCATTTTTTCCTAGCTAAAGAGATGAGTTTGGTCAATACGTGGATACAAAAGCGATAGGAGAATTATTTTGGCGAGGTAAAATAAATCCCTTCATGGAGGAAAAGTTATTCCGAAATGAAAATAATACAATATTCCTACTTAACTTAATCTGAAGCGTTGGCAAAAGTATAAGTGTAAAATGGTGAATTAAGGCTCTCGCAATTTTACGGAATATAATTACTGTGAAACGAGAAGAGATAATTTTGCTATTGAGCCTGGCCCATTGGGTACAAGTGAGACAACACAGACATTATTAAATAATTGGTAAAGTTATTTCCTCTATATTTTGATTACTCCTGAAAGCGAGTATCTCCCAAAGATTTTTTTGTATGGCTAAGCAACTTGATGACAATAAGAAAGATCCCGTAAAGAAATCTGGTACTGGTAAATACGCAGGAGGGCGGAAACGTAGCTCTAGCTTGAGCCGAAGGATTTCAGACAGTACGATGTTTAAAGATCCTGATTATGTTCATGAACAACTAGATCGGTTGATGTACGCGATTGAAGCTTTTAGGGAAGGTGATATCTCGGTTCGTTTGTACAAAGAACGAAATGACAAGTTTGCGGATCTTGCTGAGGCTTACAATACCATGGTAGAAATGATTGGTGGGGTAAGTACAGAGGTATCTCGAATATCTAGAGTAGGTGGAGTGGAAGGAAATTTAGAGGCGCGCGCTGAATATCATGCTGCCTCTGGGGTTTGGAAAGATTTGATTGACAATATCAATACGCTAATTGAAGCCATTGCGAAACCGGTATTAGAGGTAAGTAGGATTTTGAATAATATCGCGGAGGGCAATCTTGAGCATAAGTTTGGCCTTACAGTAACGGGTAATTTTCGCTCCATGGCCGATGTTATCAACCGGACACTCGATAGCCTTAATATCTTTGCAGAGCAGGTAACACAAGTGGCCCGCGAAGTAGGCGTTGAAGGAAAACTTGGGGGACAGGCGAGTGTACCTAATGTTTCGGGAACATGGAAACATCTCACTGATAATGTGAATCAGATGGCATCCAATCTTACGGCCCAAGTCCGTGAGATTGCGAAGGTTACTACAGCGGTTGCAAATGGGGATTTGTCGCAAAAAATTGCAGAGGAAGCAAAAGGAGGAGAGGTTTTGGGCCTTTCTCAGACTATCAATCAGATGGTTGACTCACTCAATATTTTCGCAGGTGAGGTAACCCGTGTGGCAGGTGAGGTTGGGACGGATGGTGTGCTAGGAGGTCAGGCGAGTGTGCCCAATGTGGCAGGAACTTGGAAAGATCTTACCGACAATGTGAATTTGATGGCATCGAACTTGACAGCTCAGGTTCGAGACATAGCAAATGTCGCAACAGCAGTAGCGAATGGGGATTTGAGCCAAAAGATCACGATTGATGTAAAAGGTGAAATTGCCGAATTGAAGGAAACCCTCAATACGATGGTGGACTCTCTCAATATTTTCTCTCAGGAGGTAACTCGTGTGGCGAGGGAAGTAGGGACAGAGGGTAAACTTGGAGGTCAAGCAAGTGTGCCTAATGTAGGAGGGACTTGGAAAAACCTTACCGACAATGTCAATATTATGGCATCCAATCTTACTGATCAGGTACGTGAAATTGCCAACGTAACAACCTCAGTAGCCTATGGAGATTTGTCAAAGACGATTAGTGAGCAAGGAAAAGGAGGAGAAGTATTAGAGCTTTCCAAAACCATCAATCAAATGGTAAGCTCTCTCAATATTTTTGCAGGGGAAGTAACCCGTGTAGCAGGTGAGGTAGGCACGGAAGGCGTATTAGGGGGGCAGGCGAGTGTGCCTAATGTAGCGGGAACATGGAAAGACTTGACCGACAATGTAAATCTCATGGCCTCCAACCTTACAGATCAAGTAAGGGAGATTGCCAAGGTAGCAACAGCGGTAGCAAATGGAGACTTGAGTCAAAAAATCACCATTGATGTAAAAGGAGAGGTAGAAGATTTGAAAAACACCATTAATCAGATGGTGGACTCTCTCAATATATTTTCTGATGAAGTAACCCGTGTAGCGAGAGAAGTAGGGACAGAAGGATTACTTGGTGGTCAGGCAGAAGTACCCAATGTGGCGGGAACTTGGAAAAACTTGACAGATAATGTAAACCTCATGGCCACTAACCTGACGGATCAGGTACGTGAAATTGCCAATGTAGCAACAGCGGTAGCTGAAGGCGATTTGACCCAGAAAATCATGATTGATGTAAAAGGTGAGATCGCAGAACTTAAGGATACCATCAATAATATGGTGGATTCCTTAAATATTTTTTCGGATGAGGTAACCCGTGTGGCAAGAGAAGTAGGAACCGAGGGACTTTTGGGGGGACAAGCGCTAGTGCCCAATGTAGCTGGAACTTGGAAAGACCTGACTGATAACGTAAATCTCATGGCAACCAATCTTACTGATCAGGTAAGGGAGATTGCCAATGTGGCAACAGCGGTGGCCCGAGGTAATTTGGGCCAGAAAGTAGAAATTGAAGCCAAGGGAGAGATTGAAGAACTCAAAAACACCATTAATGACATGGTGGATTCTCTCAATATATTCTCTGATGAGGTAACGCGTGTGGCAAGGGAGGTAGGAACAGAGGGAGTCTTGGGAGGACAAGCGAGTGTGCCCAATGTTGGGGGGACTTGGAAAGACCTGACAGATAATGTAAACCTCATGGCCTCCAACTTGACGGATCAAGTAAGGGAAATTACAGATGTGGCAACGGCGGTAGCAAATGGAGATTTGAGTCGAAAAATCACCATTGATGTAAAAGGCGAAATTGCAGAACTAAAAGATACCATCAATGAGATGGTGGACTCTCTCAATATCTTTGCTGATGAAGTTACAAGGGTAGCCCTAGAGGTAGGAACGGAAGGGAAGCTAGGAGGTCGAGCAGAAGTACCTAATGTAGCAGGTGCTTGGCAGGACCTTACCAATAATGTAAACTTAATGGCAAATAACCTCACCTCTCAAGTAAGGGAAATTGCCTCGGTTACAACAGCAGTTGCAGAGGGAGATTTGAGTCAGAAAATTACTATCGATGTAAAAGGTGAGATTGATGATCTGAAAAGTACCATTAACCAGATGGTGGACTCTCTCAATATTTTTGCTAAGGAGGTAACCATCGTGGCGAGAGAGGTGGGATCTGAAGGGAAGCTAGGAGGACAGGCTGAAGTCCCTGATGTAAAGGGCGCTTGGAAAGATTTAACGGATAATGTAAACCAGATGGCCGATAATCTCACCGCCCAGGTACGTGATATCGCTCAAGTATCTACGGCATTGGCACAGGGCGATTTCTCTAAAAAGATTGAAGTTGAGGTGCGCGGAGAGGTTTTAGAATTGAAGAATAACATCAACTCGATGGTGGATAGTTTCATCACTATCGTAAAATCGGCCAATACGATTGCAAAAGGAGATTTCTCGGTAGAAATGCCTCTTCGTGGTGATAGTGATCAATTAGGGGTCGCACTCAATACCATGACTGATAACCTCCGTCAGATATCATACGAAAATGAGAGTGAGGCATGGATTAAAACTGGTCAATCAGGTTTGAATGATAGGATGCGTGGCGAGCAAGATTTGAATACGCTTTCGAAAAACATCATTTCTTATCTCACCAAATATCTAGATGCCAATGTTGGAGTACTCTACTTAGTTGAAGAAGAAGATACATCCAAATTCCTAAAGCTAACGGGTAGTTATGCTTTTACCAGACGCAAATCATTAGAAACTCGATTTAAGTTTGGAGAAAGCTTAGTTGGCCAAGCTGCTCTCGAAAAGGCACCGATCATTATCAATGAAATTCCTGACGATTATCTGATTATTGGTTCTGCTCTCGGCAGTCATACTTCTACCAATATTATCGTTCAACCGTTTTTACTCGAGGGAGAAGTCAGAGGGGTAATTGAAATTGGATCCTTTACTCCATTTAGTCAAAATCACTTGGAACTTCTGCGAATTGTTTCAGAAAACATAGCGATTTCTGTAAACTCCTCGCGAGATAGAGAAAAAATGCAAACCTTACTTTCGGATTCACAAAGACAATCCGAAGAGTTGCTGGAACAGCAAGAAAAACTACAAAGCCAATCCGAAGAACTACAGGCTGCTAATGAAGAATTAGAAGCAAAAACTAAAGACCTCGAAAAACAAACTGATGCTATCCAGCTGTCAAGAGCTGAGATTGAGAGAAAGGCTAAGGAATTGGAACTTGCTAGTAAGTATAAATCTGAGTTCCTAGCCAATATGTCTCATGAGTTAAGAACCCCACTTAATAGTCTCCTTATCCTAGCAAAAGAATTGGGTAAGAATGCCAATAATAATCTGACTAATGAACAAATAAAAGACACCAATATCATCTATGAAGGAGGAATGGATTTATTGAACCTCATCAATGATATCTTAGATTTGAGTAAGGTCGAGGCAGGTAAACTCATGATCCAATCGGAGGAGTTGAAAGTTGCAAAAGTCTTTGAAACGCTTCAAAATCAGTTTACCCCTATCGCAAAATCTGCTAAACTAAAATTCCAATTAAATATTGATAAGAAGGCGCCAGCCATCATCTACTCAGATGGTTTACGATTAGAGCAAATTCTCAAAAATTTGCTCTCCAACGCCTTTAAGTTTACCGACACCGGTAATGTTATCGTACGCGCCCATATACCTACACAAAGGGTGAAATTTAGACAAATCGAACTCCCCCATGATAAAGTTGTAGCCTTTACCGTTAGCGATACAGGTATCGGTATCTCCGAAGAAAAGCAGATGATGATTTTTGAAGCCTTCCAGCAGGCAGAAGGCGGTACGAGTCGACAGTATGGGGGTACTGGATTAGGGTTGACTATCTCTAGAGAGTTAGCCAAACTGTTAGGAGGGGAAATCCAGTTAAAGAGTGAAGAAGGAAAAGGAAGCTCTTTTACGCTTTATCTCCCGGTGGATCTTGAGATGGTTTATCCGTCTGAAACAGCACTACTCGAAAAAGCTAAATCGAATCCTAATACTGAAAAAAAGGAGGAATCTTTCGTTGGGAGAATTGCTCGGCCAGTTTTTGTAACAGATGATAGAGAAGAAACCACTACTGACTCCAATAGTATTCTGATTATTGAAGATGATAAACGCTTTGCGGGAATTCTTAAAAATATTGTGCAAGGCAATTCATACAAAGTACTGATTACTTCTGAAGGTAAGGAAGGGCTCGAACTTGCGGCTCAATATCAACCCAATGGCATTATCTTAGATTTGAAATTACCAGATATTGATGGGCTCAAAGTCCTTGACAACTTAAAGTTTGACTTACGAACGCGGCATATTCCTGTGCACGTTATTTCAGTTGATAAAGAAGAAGTATCAGCCTTACAAAAAGGAGCTATTGGCTTTTTGGCCAAGCCTACTACTAAGACCGGAATTATTCAAGTACTGACAAAGCTGGAGAATATTTATAAATCCAGTATGAAAAAGATATTGGTGGTAGAAGACAATAAAAATAGTCAGAAAGCCATCGTCAGATTATTGGATAATAAAGAAATCACGATTTCAACCGTCGCTTCTGGAAAAGCCGCAATCAATAAAATTAAATCGACAAACTTTGATTGTATCATCCTTGACCTGAAACTACCTGACATCTCTGGATTTGAAGTGCTAAATACCCTAAAGGCTGAAAATGCGCTCAAGGAAATGCCGATCATCATTTATACTGGCAAAGAGCTTTCTAAAGAAGAGGTGAAAGAGTTGAATCAATACACCGAAAGCATTGTGATCAAAGGCGCCTCTTCTCCAGAACGACTCTTAGACGAAGTTTCCTTATTCCTACATAGTATGGAAAGCACTTTGTCTGAGCAACAGAAGAGGATCATGGTAGAACTGCATGACCCTGAAAAGATTCTCCAAGGTCGTAAGATCTTGTTATGTGATGATGATATGCGAAACACCTATGCTTTATCTAAGTCATTAAGAGATGCTGGGATGAATGTGGTGCAAGCTGATAATGGAGAAATGGCTTTAGAAAAACTCAAAGAGGAAGCTGACATCGAATTAATTTTGATGGATATCATGATGCCAATCATGGATGGTTATGTGGCTATGCGGCGGATTCGAGAAATTCCTAAACATAAAAAATTGCCAATCATTGCGCTGACCGCAAAGGCAATGCCCGAAGATCGAGCAAAATGCTTAGATGCTGGAGCTAATGATTACTTAACCAAGCCCATTGATCTGGATAAATTATTGAATATGATGAGAATTTGGCTTTATCAATCCTCTTAAATATTGAAAGACAAAATTGACATAGAAGTACAACTTGTGGTTGATGCGATTTATCAAGGCTATGGCTATGATTTTAGAGAATACAAGCCGGCAACGATAAAAAATCGCTTAGAGGGAATCAAAAACGAATATGGATATAATCATATTTCGGACCTGATTCCTAAGATTATTCATGATCGATCTTTTTTTGAGTCTCTTTATCTGGCAATGTCTGTTACTGTTACAGAGATGTTTAGAGATCCAAAAGTTTATATAAAGTTTCGAGAATTGATCATGCCAACGCTAAAAACCTATCCATTTGTCAATATATGGCATGCTGGATGTGCAACTGGTGAAGAGGTGTACTCAATGGCGATATTGTTGAAAGAAGCAGGAATGTTACACCGCTCTCAGCTTTATGCTACCGATATCAATAATCATTCCTTGGCGATTGCAGAAAAGGGGATTTATTCAATTGAGGAGATGAAAAGCAATATCGAAAATTATAATAAGATAAAAGGGAGCGGGGAGATGGGAGATTACTATCATGCCAGGTATAAAGGCGCAAAAATGGATGAATCGCTAAAAGAAAGGATCACTTTCTCAATTCATAATCTTGCCACTGATTGGGTTTTTGCTGAAACACAATTGATCGTATGTAGAAATGTGCTGATATATTTCAATAATCAGCTCAAAGAAAGAGTGATCCAATTATTTGCTGATAGCCTTTGCCATCATGGATACCTTTGCCTCGGAAGTCATGAGTCCCTTGACTTCTCAAAAGCTAAGGCTCAATTTGAAATCGTTGATAAAGACGCCAAAATCTATCGGAAAATATAAAGGCTAATGGAAGCTGTAGGAGACCAAGATTTTGCAAAAATTCTTGTCGTTGAAGATGACAAGGATCAAAGAATGGCTATTACCAGGCTACTCTCAAAACTTGAAGCCAATGTGTTTGATGCGGAGTCCGGACAAAAAGCTTTATCACTTATGTTGAGGCATGATTTTGTATTGGTGATTCTTGATATCAATATGCCCAATATGGATGGAATTGAGACGGCTAGATTGATGAGAGCTAATGAACCTACCGCTAACATTCCGATTATCTATGTCACTGCTTATAGTCAAGATGACCAAAGTATCAGTGAAGCCTACCAACTAGGTGCGATCGATTACTTGTTCAAACCATTAAAAAGCGAAATTTTACTTGCCAAAGTACAGTCATTCCTCTTTTATCATTACAAAGAACAGGAAAGGCAGTTAGAACGTGAATTGCAAAAAGAGGCAGAAAAAGAAGATATGAAAAGGCGAGCTGAGTTGCTTGCGCTACAAAATAAAGAGCTTAGGGAATTTTCGTACATCACCTCTCATGATCTGCAAAACCCTTTGAATACAATCAGTAACTATGTCCAAATACTGCAAGAAGATTATGGCGGCAAACTAGATAAAGATGCTGAACGCTATTTAAATACCATCGCTAAGGCATCTGAACGGATGCAAAAACTCATCAAAGATTTACTCGTCTATTCTCAAATAGGACAAAAAAGAGTTTTAAGACCGGTTGATCTCAATGAGTTAATTAAATATATCCAAAGTGATCTGCATTATCTGATTTCGGAAACAGGAGCAAATTTCGAAATTGGAAAGCTACCTCAAATTAATGGGGTCGATACGGAGTTTAATCTACTGTTTCAAAACTTGATCACCAATGCCATCAAGTTTGTTGAAAAAGGAATCAAGCCTCAAATCAAGATTTCGGCTGAAGAGGGCGAAACGCATTGGGCATTTGAGGTGGAGGACAATGGTATCGGCATGGAAGAGAAATATCAGGAAAAAATATTCGCTATCTTCCAACGCCTACACAGTCGAAAGCAATACGAAGGAACAGGAATTGGGCTTGCCCATTGTCAAAAAATCGTTGAATATTATGAGGGTCGGATTTGGGTTGATTCAATATTAAACGAAGGGAGTACCTTTCGTTTTACTATAAAAAAATAAGTTGAAGCATGGGGAAGAAGGAATTACGCATAATGTTGATTGACGATGATGAAGATGATAATTTCTTCCACCAGCGAGTGATTGCCAAAGTCGGACTAGCAGATCAGGTTATTGTTCAGGAATCAGCCTTAGAAGCGCTCGAATACTTGCGACAGTTAGCTGAAGCACAAAGTCGACACCCCGACATTATTTTTTTAGATATCAATATGCCTAAAATGAATGGCTGGGAATTCATTGAAAAATATAATGAGATCCCCAAAACTCATATAGAGCAAAACACGAGTAAAATTTTCATGCTTAGTACTTCCTTCAAACCTGAAAATCAAAACAAAAAAGGAGCAGCAGCCTTTTTTAAAAAACCGCTGACCCAAGCAAAATTCCTAAACGCGATTGAGTTCTTGAGTTGATATTATTTTTTTCTGCCGAGCCACAAAAAATCTACCATCCTAAAATTGCCTAAATACAGGTCACCTCTCCCATCACCATCGGCATCAAAATACTCGGCATCTATCCCACTCCCCACTAAGTCCGGCAAACTCTCCTGACTTATATCCACAAACTGCCCTGTACCATCGTTGGCAAATAACTGAAAAGGCCCTCCAAACGAATTGCAAATAAAGAGGTCCAAATCTCCATCCTCATCCGCATCCCAAAAGTCTGCGTCCACCGAAAGAAAGGGTTCTTCTTGTACCAGCGCTTGCTCCGATACATCCGTAAAATAGCCTTTGCCATCGTTGAGTAGGAGTCGATTTTGAGCTAGTGTCCCTACTTGAAAAACCACATTGGCAAAGACAAGATCCAGATCGCCATCACCATCTATATCCCCAAAGTCGGCCTCACGGGTTTCTTCGCGTTCATCCGCCCAAAATGTCAGACGTCCTTCCGTCGCATCTGTAAATTTGCCTGTACCATCGTTGAGATAGAGGCGATTTTGGTCCTCATTTCCCGCAATTATATCTAGGTCGCCATCCCCATCTACATCTCCTGCTTCGAGGTCTTGGGTTTGGTCCAGCACAGCAGGCAGCAGTTTTTTTGTCTGGTCTTGAAAGTTGCCTTTGCCATCATTGAGGAGGAGGTAGTTTTGGCCGGCATTGCCGAACGCTAAATCGAGATCGCCGTCTTGGTCAAAGTCTGCGGCGATGATAGCATTGGTAGTACCTGTAACACCCAAGCGTTCGGATACATCCGTAAAAAAGCCCTTGCCATCGTTGAGATAAAACTCATTGATCTGGTCGTCCTCTGAGACAAAAACGATATCCAAGTCCCCATCCGCGTCAAAATCTGCCAAAGCAATATCTTCGCTATCGTGAGCGACTTGGGGTAAGCGTTCCGCGCTAGCGTTGGTAAAATGGCCTTTCCCATCGTTGAAAAGCAAAATATTGGGCTGAAACTCAGAGGCGATCACCAAGTCCAAATCACCATCATCATCCAAATCTCCCGGCTCGACGTCCATGCTATTGCCCAAGAGATCGATGGCGGGTAAGCGTTCGCGAGTAGCGTCAATAAAAGGAGTACTGATAAGAAAAAAACTACCGATCAAGAGACTGAGGATACGCATGAGTTGAAGAATTTGAAGAACAATTTGGCTTTTTTCGGAAAATCAGATGAGTAAAAATCTGCCAAATCCGGCAAATTTCACCAGCAGGAAAAGCCTCGATGGGTTGTAAATTGAGTAATTATGACTGCATCTAATCATTTGCCGGCTAAGATTACTCATCGAGAACGTGATAATGAGACCAATCGCTTGGTTTATTCTCGCTATCAGCATTTTGAGGCGGAGGCAATTTGTGATGCTTATTCGCTCAAGTATGTTACTAAAGGCGAGGAGGTCTATCTGATCGAGGGCCGTCGTGAAGTGGTGCGGCCAGAGCAGTTTTTGCTAGTCAACTGTGGGCAGGAGCTTAGCATCAATATCCATGATCAGGAGCCGGTCGAAGGACTTTGTGTGTTTTTGAGTCAGGATCTGATGGACGAGGTGCATAGCGCTTTCCACAGCAAGGATGAGCAGTTGTTGGATAGGCCCGCTGCGCGGAACGCTCGGTTTCCGGGGAGTTTTTCGAGTCGCTATCTGGGCGAGCAGTCGCGCTTAGGGGCGTATCTGCATCAAGTGGCGCAGCAGCAACGCATTGAACAAGCTGAAGCATTTATCGAAGATAAAGCCTCGCTTTATCAATTGGCCGAACTCCTCTGTCAGCAACAACAATTGGTCGAAACCCAAATCGGTCGATTACAGTCTCGAAAACGTAGCACCAGAGAAGAGTTGTTTCGACGTTTGACGGTAGCAATGGAGTATATGCACGACAATTGGCATGTGCCACCCAAAATGCCTGAAGTGGCTCGAGAAGCAGCTTTGTCCGAGTATCATTTTTATCGACTATTTCGCAAGGCATTTGCTCAGTCCCCACAACAGTACCTCTTGGCCTTCCGCTTGGATAAATCCCTCGAATTATTGAGTAAACCTCACTATTCGATTACCGAAGTGGCCGATGCTTGTGGTTTTTACGATGTGCATCATTTCAACAAAGCCTTTCGTAAGCACTTTGGCGAAAAACCTTCAGGAATGAGAGGCTTTGCAATGCCCAAGATTGGATGCTAATGAAAAATGTCCAAGACGAGAAAATAATTTCTGCCTTGGACATTGAAATTCGTTATTGGACATTCTTAATGCGCCTGCAACCAATTGTCGCCTGTACCGACTTCGACTTCCATCGGTACGCCGATATCGACGGCATTGACCATCTCTCGTTCTACGATCTCTTTGACTTGCTCTATTTCAGACTTGTGCACGTCAAATACCAATTCATCATGTACTTGCAGCACCATTTTAGACTTTAGCTTAGCCTCTTTGAAGGCCGCATCTACTTTGAGCATGGCCATTTTGATGATGTCAGCCGCAGTACCTTGAATCGGAGAGTTGATAGCATTGCGTTCAGCGAAGCTGCGGACCGTACGATTGCCGGAATGTATATCTGGAAGGTAGCGTTTGCGACCAAATAAAGTCTCACTATAACCCGTCTCTTTGGTCTTCTCGACACACTCATCCATATACTCCTTGATGCGCGGAAATTGCTCCCAGTAGTTTTTGATGATGTCCGATGCTTCGGTACGTGAAATTCCCATCCGTTGACTCAGGCCAAAAGCGGAGATCCCATAGATGATGCCAAAATTGACGGTTTTAGCGCGAGAGCGTTGCTCAGAAGTTACCTCATCCAATTCGACGCCAAATACTCTGGCCGCCGTGGTACGGTGAATGTCTTCTTTGTTTTTGAAGGCCGAAATCATCGCTTCATCCTTAGCCATAGTGGCCATGATGCGCAACTCTACTTGTGAGTAATCCGCTGCGATCAAGATATGCTCATCGTCGCGTGGGATAAATCCTTTGCGGACTTCACGACCATCTGCCGTTTTGATAGGGATGTTTTGCAGATTCGGGTTGACCGAGGAAAGGCGTCCGGTTACAGCTACTGATTGAGAGAAAGTAGTATGGATGCGACCTGATTTAGGATTGATCAGTTTGGGCAGCGCATCCACATAGGTGGACTTCAACTTTTTGACTCCGCGATAGGCCCAAACTTTGGCGGGGAGTTCGTGCTCACCTGATATTGCCAATGCTTCTAGCGTAGCCTCATTGGTTACGTACTGCCCAGTTTTGGTCTTTTTTTGCTTTTCGCCTTTGCCCAGTTTGAGTTTGTCAAACATGATCTCCCCCAATTGCTTGGGTGAGTTGATGTTAAATTCTTCGTCGGCTAGCTTATAGATGTCTTTTTCTAATGTATCTAGTCTCGCAGCAAGATCCTCAGAATAATTTGCCATAGTATCCGCATCGAGACGGATACCTTCAAATTCCATCGCAGCGAGGATCGGCATGAGGGGTTGTTCGATTTCAGCGAACACTTTATTTGTTTTGACCTCTGGGGCCAATTTGTTGCGGAGTTTGATGGTGATATCAGCATCTTCGCAGGCGTATTGGACGAGAGGTTCTATCTCCACATCACGCATACTCTTTTGCTTTTTGCCCTTCTTGCCAATCAGTGTTTCGATGGAAACTGGCTGATAGTTGAGATATTCTTGCGCCAAAGCATCCATACCATGCTTACCACCGGGATTGATGATATAATGCGCCAACATCGTATCAAACATCGGCCCAGCAACCTCAATATCATAGTTCTTCAAGATGAGGATATCATACTTCAGGTTTTGACCGATCTTAAGTATGTCTGGACTCGCCAAAACCTCCTGAAATTCTCCCAAAATCGCTTTGACTTCGGCCTCTGTCTGCTCGACAGGGAAGTGAATAAAGCAGGCTGCATTTTCTTTGACGCTAAAAGATATGCCTACGATTTCTGCCAACATTGGATCTAGTCCAGTGGTCTCGGTATCGAAGCAAACTTCCCCCGCCGCTTTGATTTCGGCGATTAAGGCTGAGCGTTCCTCGCTAGAGGTCAATAATTTATAATCCGTCTCTATCTCTTCGAGTGTCTTTTTATCAGCATTGATCCCTTCAGGCATAGGTGCATCACCTACACTATTGCCAAAGAGGTCTTTTTGAATCTCGGTTTGGTTGGGATTGAGCTTAGAGTTGAGGATACGTTGGGTCGTATTGCGAAACTCTAGTTCTCCCATCAATAGCATGAGGGCCTCGAGATCACAATGCTCCACGCGAAGGTCTTTTTCGTTCCATTCATATGGAACGTCTAGCTTGATGGTCGCGAGATCTTTGGAAAGTAAACCTTGCTCAGCATTTTCGATGATACTGGCTTTGATGGCCTTTTTGGTGATTTTTTCGACATTGGCGATGATGTTTTCCATGGTGCCAAACTCTTTGATCAAGCTGACCGCGGTCTTGTCGCCGATCTTCGGGATACCGGGAATATTATCTACAGCATCGCCTTTGAGGCCCAAAAAGTCAATGATTCGCTCTGGCGGGATGCCAAATTTTTCTTCCACTCCGGCAGGGTCAAGTACATCATAGCCACCGCCTTTGTAATGAGGCTTATAAAAAAACACGTTCTCTTTGACCAACTGAGCGTAGTCTTTGTCTGGCGTAACCATATAGACATCATACTCCTCTGGATCAGCCATGGCAGAGATCGTACCGATTAAATCATCGGCTTCAAAACCCGGTTCTGAAAGCTTACAAATATTGAGGGCTTCGAGTAGGCGATCGAGGTAGGGGAAAGCTGCCCGCAAATCTTCGGGCATAGCTTCTCGATTGGCTTTATACTCAGGGTATTGCACATGGCGGAAGGTCGGGCCCGGAGGATCGAGTACCACGGCAAAGTGAGTGGGATTTTCTTTATTGATGATCTCCAGCAATGAATTGGTAAACCCAAACATAGCGGAGGTATTGAGACCGTTGGATGTAATACGAGGGTTGCGGATAAAGGCAAAATGAGCCCGATACATCAGCGCCATCGCATCGAGGAGGAATAATTTCTTTTTGGACATAGGATCTCAGGGATAGATTTGAATTTAAAGGTAATAAAGGTTTGGGAGATATAAAGAAAGATGAGTAATCCCGCCTTTATTGATGCAAGCTCCTTTTTGTTCAAAAGCTTCTTGGTCAACCCTCTGCAGGTATAAAATCATTAAGCTGAAGAGATTATTACTCTTAACATAAGGAGTAATGAAAAGATGATTGTCTCTTACTCATTTGGCCAAGTCTGTCATTCATCCTTCTAGGACTACCATTCATTTAGTTTCGATTTTTCTGAGTGGATAGCTATGTACCTTATTGAAGCAAGTAATAATCAGACCATGACATTTTCTTTGATGCCACATATTCCTATATCTGGCATATAGCACAATCCATTTTTTTCAACCTTTTTTTAATCAGTACAACTATGAAAAACATCAATTTCATCTTATTAATGGCACTTTCTTAAGTGTCAATGGACAAGAGCGAGAACCAGAACCTTGGCTGAGAATTATTCCCCAAGAGTACTCCACTCTGACACAGTCTGAGGCCGAAAAAATCGAACGACTCGTTGAGAAGGGCATCTATAGCTACTACTGGATAGTAGACTCTTATGCGATAAAAAACATTATCCAAAACAAGGAGCTATCATTCAGTCTGCCGGGGCAAGACTTCAAGGCCAACTTTTCAGAGTCTTGGCTCGGAGACGATGCCAATGGACATGTCGTATGGGAAGGCAAAACCAAAGAAGAAGATGGCTATGCCGTCTTGCTAATGGACGAGCGTACTGTCTTTGGGCACATTAAGTATCAAGGGGAGGATTTCATGATCCATTCGATGGAGGAGTCCAATACTTCATTGATCTTTAAGCAAGGCAAAAATTCTAGTTCCACTACAGGAAGTGGCTGCGGGGCTTCAGACCATTTTAAAGTTGAGAAGGCTCCGATTCAAGATGATCCCGCCTCCAATGGACGTCTCGGAGCGACTGCAAACTGTGATATTAGAGTGCTAGTTTATTTTACTCCCAGGGCAAATAATACTGCAGCAAATATTACACAGGTTGCTTTGACTGCTATTGCTGAAACGAACATCGCTTTTAGGAATAGTAATATCTCTCCTAACACTATCTCATTAGTTTCTGCAGGCGTTGAATTTTTATCCCCCTTACCTACTGGCTGGACCGAAGACATTTTGGCTATACCAGCAAATTTTTCGGAAGATGCAAATTCACTAGCCGATGAACCGTTTGTTAAAAATCGAAGAGTTGCAACTGGAGCTGACATTGTAGTTTGTCTTACTGGAGATGTTTATCCAAATGGTTCTGGATCAATCGCTTTACCTGGCGGCTTTACATTACCCGCTAGAGCTTATGCCGTAGTAGAAACAACTGATGCGATTTCAAATATTAGCTTTGCTCATGAAGTTGGACATTTCTTAGACTGTCGTCATGCCCATCAAGACCTTACAGGTATGCCTTATGCAAGAGGACACTTCTATCAAGGCAATAATAATACAATATATAGAACAATAATGGGGCGAAATGTACAAGGAACAGCTACCACGCGTATCCCTTACTTTTCCAACCCGAGTGTATCTTATAAGGGAGCCCCAACAGGCAATACCCTTCGAGACAATGCACGGCGTATTCGAGAAAGAGCATGTGCAGTAGCAAACCATGAAAATTCAGAAAATAATCCCTTATCTGCGGTTATTCAAGGCACAACTACTGCCTATACCGGCTCATATCATACTTTCCGAGCAGATGTATCAGGTGGTGGACCTGGCGTTTATAGTTACGAATGGCGAGTTAGTAGCAGTCCAATTCCAAATGGTTCTATATTATCAACTAACACTCAATTGGGCACTCAGCTTGCGATATCTCTATATTCCGCCGACAAATATATCCACCTGCGAGTAACCTCTGCTGATGGCCAAGTACGTAATGTGGTCCATTCAGTTTATGTATGGGGCGGCATTGGTCCTCCTCCTCCTAACAGACTTGGTGAGTCGAGCAATCTCGGAGTATATCCCAATCCAGCTAATAGCAAAGTAACCCTCTCTCTAGAGTCGGCTGAAACAGGCCAAGCAAAAGTACTCCTCTATAACGCTCTCGGTAAAGTCGTACGTGAGGAAAGTTTCTACCATCAGAGTGGAAGCATGCAGTACAAATACAACATCAGTGATCTTACTGCCGGTGTTTACTTAGTTAGTGTGCAGATCGGTGATCAAAAATTCACTAAGAAACTGGTCAAAGCAAACTAAGCGTTCTAATAGTTAGTTCATATTTGAATACTTTCAGTATTGAGCCAGTTCGATCCTTTCGAGCTGGCTCATTTTTTTTAGTAAACCGATTTTACTGGGCTTGTTTCCTACCGCCGCTTCGCGGAACGCGAGAACACCCATTAGCGATTTTCTCTCACCTTATCCATCAATTGCTTTATACGTTCCCCGTCAAGGGGCTGAGTCCAGTGACCACCTTCTTTGAACCAAGAGCCGATGATGAGGCCATCGCAATGCGGGAGGTATTGTTCGACATTGTCGAAGGTTACCCCTGAACCGACCAAGATAGGACAGTCGACGGCATTTTTGACCGCTTCAATTTCTTCGAGATTAGCAGTTTCTCCAGTGGAACTTCCGGTAATGATCACGCCATCACTGAGAAAGAACTGGGCGGCCTTGGCCGTTTCGACTAAACTCACATCGGCAGTGATGGCATGCGCACTATGCTTCTTTTTGATATCTGTATAGATCTTGATATGCTCGGCCCCGATTTGCTTGCGGTAGCGGAGTAGCTCGCCTGCATCGCTATGCATCATACCTTCGTCGGCAACATGCGAAAAGACAAAGCCTTCAGCTCTGATAAAATTCAACTCAGCCGCCAAGGCTACTGCTAATGCCGCTTTGTTGGCTCCTGCTAGGATTTGAATACCGCAGGGAAGGTCTGTATTATCTTTGACCACTCTCGCTATCCGAGTCATGCTGGCTACGATTTCGGGTCCGACTTCACGGTTGAGATAAGGGACATCGTGCATGTTTTCGATGGCGATAGCATCAATGCCGGCTTGTTGATAGATGGCAGCTTCATCGGCGATCTTGTAGAGAATGTTAGTCAAATCTCCTTCATAACGAGGCGTTCCCGCTAAGGGGGGCACGTGAATCATGCCGATAATGGTGTGGTCTAATAGCATATAAATAAGTCAGAGCGTTCTACGAAGTAGGGAGTAAGTAAGAAGTGTCAGCATCCTGACAGCAATACATTCAAAAATATATTACATTTGTGTAATTATTGATTGCAGATATAGAAAGTAACAATTATGAGCAATAACAACGGTACCATCCAACACGAAAAAACTATCATCATTGGCTCTGGTCCCGCAGGATATACAGCAGCAATATACGCTGCTAGAGCGGACCTTAAGCCACTCATGTTTAGTGGGATGCAGCCAGGTGGTCAGTTGATGATCACCACTGATGTCGAAAACTACCCTGGATATGCAGATGGCATCATGGGACCCGAAATGATGGAAGATTTTCGTAAGCAGGCTGAGCGTTTTGGCACAAGGCTAAAATACGAATCTATCACTAAGGTTGAACTCGACAGTAATCCTAAAAAACTTTGGGCTGAAGACGGTAATACCTATACGGCAGATACGGTCATTATCAGCACAGGTGCGACGGCCAAATGGCTCGGCATCGAAGCTGAACAAACATTTGCTAACAAAGGCGTCAGTGCTTGTGCAGTTTGTGATGGCTATTTTTTCCGTGAAAAAGAAGTGGTAATCGTAGGGGCTGGTGATACAGCTGCCGAAGAAGCGCTTTATCTTGCTAAGCTTTGTCCTACGGTCCATATGCTCATCCGTCGTGATGAGATGCGTGCTTCTAAAATCATGCAAGCTCGGGTCAAAAGTAATCCCAATATCAAGGTTTATTGGAATTCTGAAGCTTACGATATCGTCGGTGATGAAAGCGGTAAGGTCGCTGGTGTCATGGTGCGTAACAATCAAACTGGTGAAGAACAGAAGATTGATGCGAGTGCTTTGTTCGTAGCGATTGGGCATAAGCCTAATACTGACATCTTCCAAGGTCAATTAGATCTTGACGAAGCAGGTTATATAATCAACAAAGCGGGTACTTCTCAGACCAATATCGAAGGGGTATTTGTCGGTGGAGATGCTGCTGATAATGTATATCGTCAGGCCGTTACCGCTGCAGGTATGGGCTGTATGGCGGCTTTGGATGCCGAACGTTGGTTAGCAGCTCGCGAAGCTGTGATCGAAAGCGTTTAGAGAATCAATAGAAACCATTCACTGCCGGAAAGTTACGTTTAGCGAAACTTTCCGGTTTTTTGTGTGCCACAATGCCGTAGATTTGGGGGATTTGTTGATAAATAGTGTATTGAATTACTGATTCAAACACCCAACAAATCAAAATTCAACAATTAATTTTATAATGACCAATACCACGACCTTACAAGAGACCCTTATTGCCTTGTCCAAAGAAGCCGGAAAAGCTATTTTGGAAATCTATCATGACGAAAGTGCATTTGATCGGGTCGATTTTAAGGCGGATGACTCTCCCCTCACATTGGCTGATCAGGCTGCTCACAATGTCATCGTAGCCGGACTAGAAAAAGCTACTCCTGAGATTCCGATTTTGTCAGAAGAAGGTAAGCATCTCCCCTACGAGGAACGCCAAAACTGGTCCAAGCTGTGGGTTGTGGATCCGCTTGACGGAACGAAAGAGTTTATCAAGCGCAATGGCGAATTTACCGTCAATATCGCGTTGGTCGAAAATGGTGCTGTGATCATGGGCTTCGTTTACGTACCCGTTCAAGATGTAACCTATTATGCTGTGAAAGGCGAAGGTGCATTTGTGATGAGAGGCGACGCTCCAGCTGAAAAGATCGAAGTAGCAAAATTTGATATGGCTGACGAAGGCCTACGCCTTGTTTGCTCACGTTCTCACATGAGCCCAGAAGTCGAAGCTTACGTTGAGAAATTTATCAGTCCAGAACTCGTATCTATGGGTAGCTCTTTGAAGCTAGTCATGATTGCCGAAGGCAAAGCAGACATCTATCCTCGCTTGGCTCCTACCATGGAGTGGGACACAGCAGCAGCACAAGTAATCGTGGAAGAAGCTGGCGGAACCGTCATCAATCACGAAACTGGCACGGCTGTTGTATATAACAAACCGAACTTATTGAATCCGCACTTTATCGTTTTTGGCGCACACTAAAGACTTTTGAAGAGACGGACCTAATATCTAATATCGAGGCGGTCATCCTGGCAGGGTGATCGCTTTTTTTTGTGCTTGGGCTAAATGTTCTGCGAAGCAGGAATCGTAAATGTATAGGCGAAAAACCTTGCACCTATCGTTTTCTACGGCGCTTTTTCTTTTCTTCTAGCAGCTTAAATTCAAATGGGATATTCACCCAAAACTTTATTGGCTTTCCTTCCGATATTGCTGGAGTAAATTTAAGTTCTGCTATATGAGTATCGATTGATGTGACCAAAATCGGATGGATTTTCTGTACATACTTATGTTTCTCATAATTACCGTATTCATCAACTAAAACTCTAGCAATTACGATTCCTTCGATTCCCGCGTCTCTAGCAATTTTTGGGTAATCAATTTTAGCAACAACGACATTCATGTTTAACAATGTCGGCTCTTTTTCAGCATATATAAATGAGCTAGTATCTTTTTGAGCATTAGTCTTATCTGTATCTACTTGGCCAAATAGATTTATATATCCGAATAGTAGACTGACAGAGATTAGGAGTGTATGTTTCATGATTGAGTAATGTTGGTGGATAAAAAAAACAAGTTGTTGTTTTTTACTAGTTAGGAGTCGATCTAGTCTCACCGCTTCGCGGAACGCTTGTCTCACGAGGGAATAAGCTTAGTCTTTCCAGTATTTTATTTTTCGTTCGGAAATCTTGAATTGAAAGCGAGTTTCTTCCCCTCTTTCATTCGTAGTAACCGTATAATATTTTTTGTTAGTCCAGTTGCCACGATCATCATACTCATATTCATAAACTCGATAGCAGTTTTCGCCACATGACTCTTTAATGAGGTCATTATATTCATTATACACTTCGCCTTCTTTTGGGCTTAGATGAGGCTTTCTAAGATTTAATCTACGCGTCATTCTATTCAGCGTATCATTGTTCATATTCACCATCATCGAGATATATCTATCTTCTTCTTGGAAGTATTCAGCGTATTCTATCCCTCCTAATCTGGCTCCGTTCCAATTAAATGTTTTTAACTCAATAGGATAGCCTAAATCATTATTCTGTAAGCCTGTTCGGTATATCAAATTGCCTTGCCTATCCAAAGTCTTGATGCCGATACAATGGTTTTCAGCATCATATTCATATAGACTTTTTTCGTAATACTGATTATTGGCTTTTATTATCTCCAGCTCAGTTTTTAGCCCTGTAGATTCATCATATTGATAGCTTTTGGTGTTGAGTAGTTCGCCATTCACATATGTTTTTTCTACCAAAACCTGATTGTCTTGATTCAGTGTTCGTAGGGTTTTTATTTCACCTTTGCCAAGAGTCAATGTTGCTGATTGCATCACGGTTTCAGTCTGTTTCACCCTTATCGATGTTCCGGGTTGCGTCACTATTTTGGTTTGTACCGAACTGATGTTAGAACAAGTTTCCACAATTTTCTTCCCTCTGCCATTGCGGATTGGTTCAGGATCATTGAGCTCCAATATTGAGGATATATTTTGGGCCTTTATGTCGATCAAACTGAAGAGTAGAATTACGAAAAACAGCTGCTTCATGGTTTATTAAGCTTAGAAAATGTGTGTGTATAGAAAAGAAAACGAGATAGATGGGGGAGGTACTAGTAATTCTCTTTGGGGAGGACAAAATCCTTTCTTGTTCAAGGATATCATTTATCCTTTTTGAAAATTAAGACCAGATCTCTTGAAGATCCATGCCCCTTTGAAGTATCGACAGTGTTTACGAGTTCCCATCCTTCCTCTCCTAGTTTTGCCAGATGTGAGTTTAGTAGATCTACATTGACCTTCCCTCCGGATGAAAATAGGTGCCCCCTTAAATCTAGTTTCAATACTTTGTATTCAAATTTTTTCATGATCATTGGTTAGTATAGCCGCATTAGGGATACGTTAAATTTTAGGTCGTCCCCTAACGTTAGATCCTGATAGACTCTCGTTGATACGGTTAAGTAAATATCATCTTTCGAACTATAGATTTCTTCAACGAGGTATTCAAAGTCAGTGCTTGAAGTCTTTTTGTAGGCTTGTTTTAGTAGCGTTGCGACAGTGCTGTCAAACAATGTTTTATGTTCGGTATTGAGCCTGACCAATGAAGCCGAATTGTCCTTCATGAGCCCAAATGTTAATCTGTTTTCGGGAGATTCTTTTAACTCTCCGTCGATAAATTCTGATTGAGGGTAAAAGTTATACTGGATTTGATATTGTGTATGCGTAGAGTCGTAGTACTGAAAATCTTCACTGAGCAATTCTTTAAAGCACTCAATCTCCGTGCAGTCCACCATCGCAATGACTGGTATCAGCTTCTGCTGTGCTTTGATTGAAAAACTACAGTTGATGAGTACGATAGCAAGGTAAATTGGAATGAAATTTTTCATGCTTGATTTTTTGAATGGTTCAATAGATGATATAGTGCTGGCAAAAAGATGGGTCAGTTTGTTGTGAGATCACTTAAGGGCTACGCTTTATTAAAGTGGGTGCTTGCAAGTTCTCTTGCTTGAAAGATCAAGCGATGCGTACTATGTTTTTTCATTATTGGGCTTTTCATTTCCCCGCTTCGCGGAACGCTAGAGAAAAATGCTGACAGAGTTTTCAGTAGGAGTTTGATTACTCTGCCAGCGTCCCAACGTTCTCCGAAGGAAGAAAAGGCACGAGTCCCATTCTAGATAAAATGTTGGGGTCGTATTGGGGCTTCCTTCTGGTCAGGTTTTATTGTACCTGTATTTTGAGTGCGAAGGGGCCTTCTTGGGTTTGAAGCCTGAGGAAATAATATCCCGGACTAAGTCCTTGAAGGGAAAACTCCCATTGATCCCTCAATTCTTGTATGGGAGCAAAATTGCGACAAGTTTTACCTTCTATGGTGTAGAGGTCAGCAGCATGGATTTCCATAGCTTTTGGAGCTTTGATAAATACTTTGTCCTGAGTTGGATTAGGGAAAGCGGTTAATTGTAATCCAGGACGCTCAACACTCAATATTCCATTGGCCGGATCAAAAAGATAGAGAGATTGACCAAGTAGAGCATCACAAGTAACTAAGTACAAACCGTCTGATCCTGCGTGCATCTGACTGGTGAAAAATAATCCATCATTAGCTTCTAGCTCATAAACTAGCTGCGTACCAGTTGAGGTGCCATCTGTCCTCCAGATTTGGTCCCCATTTGAACCACGTGCCATGAAATAGGTAGTACTATCTGTTTCGCTAAAGGCATGAGGGAAGCCACTCTGAGAACCTGGCTTGATATCTTTGAGTAAATATGTACCTGCTTGGGTGCCGTCAGTACGCCAAAGTTCAGTACCATATTGGGGATCGTATTGGCGATAGTATAGCAGTGAATTTGTCGCATGTAAAAAGAGGGCATTATTGTCTCCTGTTCCTACTTGATGATCTGCTAGTAGATAAGTCCCTACCTCAGTACCATCCGTAACCCAAGTTTCAAAACCATGAGTACCATCATCAGCGATAAAAAATACTTTGTTGCCGACTCTCGTCAGATTTCTCGGATTGCTATTGGTGTTGCCGGGAAATATATCCTTTACGACAAAAGTACCTGCATCGGTGCCATTGCTCCGCCATAATTCCCAACCATCAGTTGGGCTATTGGCCACAAACAATAAGATTGAATCCAAGGCTATCAATTGAATGTCGGGACTTCTTAAGGTAGGATTAAAGGCCCCATCATAAGCCGGAAATACCGCCTTGACCATTTGAGTGCCAGCAGTGGTGCCATCGGACTTCCAGAGTTCTATCCCCTCCTCTTCAGTGTAAGCACTAAAAAACAACGTATTCCCAACAGGAGTTAGATGTTGAGGATAGCTACTCGAAAAAGGGGAGCCAGTGAGCGCAGTATTGACATCTTTGACAAGTTCCAATTTGTTGATGCTCGGATCATAAGCAAAGAGCTCAGCACCAATACTGTCAGGCCATACCGCACTTAGAAAAATTCTCCCATCAAAAACTACCTTATTGTTGTTTCTCGCTACTCCAACAAACCCATCATTAGCAGCAATTTGTTGAGGGTCTAATTGCTGAGTACCCGCAACGGTGCCATCCGTTCGCCAAAGGTGTGCTTCATATGAAACATAATTAGTCATAAAAGTATCTAAGGAAGTATAGTAGACAAATCCTTGATGCTCGATAAACCTATCAGGTCTCGAATTAATAGAAATAGAGTCGATTAATGGATTGGGGCCTGAGAAGCCTGGGGTTGGATCTTTTAATAGTTGGGTGTTATTGGGAGTCCCATCACTTACCCATAATTCGATTCCCTCCGTATGTGAACGAGCGCTAAATAAAAGTTGGTTGTCAAGTCTGATAAAGTCGCCAAATGCACCCGCAAAAGGAGTAGTTTCAATGTCTTTGATGAGATTTATACTAGTGCCGTCTGTGGTGTATAGTTCATCCCCTATGCCGCTATTTAGTAGACGACCGGGGAGAAAGATTGAACCTTGGAAATAGGAAAATGGAGTGATTTTATTATTAGCAGTAGCATTGAGATTACGGTTGACATAGAAATCAGAGATTTTATAGGTCCCTGATATAGTGCCGTTGGTACGCCATAGTCCATCCTGAAATTGAAGTAGCATCAATGAATCTACGCCTATGGTATTGTGAGGATTACTTTCCAAAGGATCTTGACGGATCGATTGGGCAGTAAAGCCATCACTACTCCATACTTCTGATCCGCCAAATTGATAGCGAATATTCATCAATATTTTACTCGGGCTGATATGTAGCTCATTTATCTTAGCCAGCTGGGGATGAAATTCCTGTAAGAGAGTGGAAGTGCTAAAAAGACTGTCGGTTTTAAATAATCGTAATGTATCCGCTGCATTTACTGTTTTACGGGTATAGAAATAATCATTTTGAAAACGGAAAAAAGATTTTTCGCTAACAGCACTGCTATAATTACCGCCCAATAAAGTGAGTGAGTCTGTTTGGGTTAAATTAGTTCGCCATAGCTCATTATTATTAGCTGGCCTAATGGTAAAGTATAGGGCATCGTCTATTACTTTGAGGTTTCTGGCCCGTCCCGGATTTGTGCCTTGATTGGGTAATGTCACTTGGTAGGTACCAACATCAGTCCCATCGCTATACCAAAGGCCCAGTTGTGAACCATTATGGATGGTAAATGCCACACCAGATTGATAAGGGATTATTTCCTGAAAATTGGAGTTTGCTAAGCCTGGACTAATGTCTTTGACAAGCTGAGTTCCTTGCGTTGTGCCATCTGTACGCCATAACTCAACGCCTACCCCATCAGCATAAACACTGAAATAGACAAAGTTGCCAGATAACCTAAGCCGATTAGGGTTGCCGGAAAGTGGGCCTTGTTCAAAGTCTCTGAGAAGAACCGTACCGCTAGCGGTACCATCTGAAACCCAAAGTTCAATGCCGTATTCCACATTAGCCCCACTAAAGATCATAAGATTGTTGAGAGCGACTAGCTCTCGAACCTGAAAACCGCTTGCTACAAGTTGGGTGCCACTCTCGGTACCGTCTGATATCCATAATCCCGGCCTCTTGGCCGATAGGCCACCAAAGTACATCGCTCCGTTAAACTGAGCAATGTCGACGATCTGACTGCCTCCATTATCATTGTTTCGATAGGGGTCAGCCAAAAAAGTAGTCTGCCCGATAAGGGATACAAAGAGGATGCATCCTATTAGGGTAAGGATTGTGTGTTTCATGTGTAAATGATTATGCTTGGTATTATTTAATACAGCTTGCTAGTAGGTTTTGATTCTACTCGCTTAATGGTTGTATTAGAATACTACGATCTTTTGACAGGAAAAATATTGGGACTATATGAACAACGCCTGGGCTTGATGAATGCCAGCTTTGAGGATGTGAACGCCAGAAATCTGGTAGCCCTCGGAGGGCGATTTTGCCTTTGTTTTTCGCTCTATTGTAATTTCCTGATCGGGATAATGGGCTATTCTAATTTGACTATAGAATCTGCTTTTTGGCCATAAAAAAAGCCCGACTTTCGCCGGGCTACACACTGTAGAAAAATTATCAGAACACTATTTCTTTTGCCAAATTAGTTCGCCTTCGCCTAAAGCATCTACCCAAGTTGGGCAATCGCCTGCACCGCCTCCAGTGATACCACCGCGAGGAGAACATACTAATTCACAGTTTTGATTGTAGAGTTCCGTGAAATGGTCACAACAAGCTAACTCAACCTCATAATAGAGATCCTCCCCATCGACAAAACGATAAACCGCAATGATATCTCGAGCTGGTAAGGGATCATAGACAAATTCATCTTGAGCTGTGCCAGTAAATTCTCCGCCAACAGGCAACATATATTGAATGCATTCGGGGACAATCGCTGGTTTCTCACAGGCTTCTAAGCCGAGTCCAAGCAAAATCAGGGCGTAAAAATAAATGCGATACATAGGCTTAATGCTTTTCCCTAGGACGAAAAGCCGCTGATAAATGATGCATCCCATCAAAAAAAATATAAATTGCTAATTCACTACTAAGCGCTACGATATGTATACAGGCCTCGTTCACTTACACTCCGGACTACGTTGGATCGCCTTGATCCTGATCATCATTGCCATCGTCAATGCTGCCACCAAAATGAATGGTCAGCGTGAATTTACCAGTAAAGACAAGCGATGGAACTTACTTGCTTTGATTGGTATGCATATCCAGCTAGTATTAGGCTTGGTCCTTTATGTGATGAGTCCTAAAGTCTCTTTTGTCAGTGGCATGATGAAAGATGCCCAATTACGATTTTTTACCGTAGAGCATATTTCAATTATGCTTATTGGCATCATCCTAATCACGATTGGTTACTCTCGCTCTAAAAGACAAACAGAAGCTGGGCCTAAATTTAAGACCACCTTCTGGTTTTACCTGATTGGTTTAGTCGTAATCCTCTCTCGGATTCCTTGGCCCGGTACTTTTGGTGCCGGTTGGGGGTGAGGCCTTGCCTAACGCTTGAGTTTTGCCATTACTTTTACGGATTGAGAAACGCTAAATGCAGGACATCCCTCCGTTGTAGCTGAGATGTTGAAGTAATTGATTATTTCAGATGGTGGCGCATAGGGAAACTTTATCCCTAAATCAGCCTTAATCGATCCACCAACCGGAATACTACTAGCACTAAGCTTGACCGCAAGATTGTGGCCGATATGTCCCGAGTAATTTAGATACTCGCTAAAACCTGCATGGTCTATCTGTAATGGGGTCGGACCATTATTGTGAATCTTAATGCTAAGATTAGCTTTTCGATCGCTCAGCCGGAGTGTTCCCAAATCTTCAATACTGTCTTTGATCATCAGCCATTGTCCGGGAGGGGTTTGTTCGCCAACCAATTTTCCTCGAAACCTCAAGGGTACATGTCCACTAAATTCCTTGACAAATAAAGCGATCTCTATATCTAAATTCCCAACCGAATCACAAATTGTAGGATATTGCACGACGCCATAAGTGGTATCTCCTGGACAAATAGTCGTGTCTTGCAATGAAACCAAACTTTCATACTCGGGTACCAAGGTAATGCACTCTGCACCTGCATGGGTAATCCAGAAATTTCGCTTAATTTTTTGGCCATATGGAATACTACCCACATCCCATTGCCCGCCTTCCTCTACCCAAACATTAGGCTCTACTCCAAAGGCATGAGCAAAGGGCAAGACGCCTTTGGTACCGTCAGCTAAGTGATAGTAAAGCAAAAACTCTCCCGCGATGGTCGCATAAAGGCCCTTTGTCCAGATCTTGACCTTGATTTCGCTTTTCCCTGCGGGAACGATTTTCTCCGGTAGCTCTGGGCTAATCGCCCAACGCTTAAATCTAAGACTAGAATCCGTCGCCGCTGAGTCCCAAACCAAACTGTCCAATAGCATAGGCTGATCGATGCTATTGCCAAGCGTTACGCGAAGCGGATAGATTTGATTTTCTCGGATACTGGTCCAACCACTGGGGCGTTTACTGAAAGTAGGACGAGGGACTTCTGTCTGCAAACGAAAATTTCCGACCACTTCTTCATAGTCATCAATCAAAGTGATTTGGCGGTCTTGGCCTTCTGTCTCATAGTCGATCGGAACCCAAAGCTTGATTTGACGGGTTTCGCCTGCTTTTAATGGTGAGGTATTTCCCACTAATATCTCTCGATAGGAATGCTCTATTTCCTCAGCCGCTTCGATGGAAACGTTTTCGTCCGATTGGTTTTTAACCCAAAGTTGGACTTGCCAATGACCGTCTTTGTTGTCAATGGCGCTGAAA
This sequence comes from Bacteroidia bacterium, assembly GCA_045106675.1. Classification (GTDB taxonomy): domain Bacteria; phylum Bacteroidota; class Bacteroidia; order J057; family J057; genus JBCAWW01. The sequence goes on along the minus strand of JBGCFA010000431.1, from coordinate 6,830 downwards.
GCTAGACTGTCAGTGCTGATGAAAGAATTGAGAACTTTGATTTTTTGGCCCAGCAATGGGCTCAGGAAGCAAAAAAATGCTCCCCAAAAGAGTAGTGTGTGTTTCATGTGTGTGCTTAAAGTATGCTTATAATAATAAAGGTAAACTGACTAACTCGGGTGGTATTCCAAAATGCTCGCCCATAAAACGATCTAGATTGTCTTTCGTCTCTTTGGACAATTTTTCGGCCATGCCTTTGGCTGCTACGTCGCTGACCATCATAGGCATAAAGTGTAGCAACATTTGATTGCCGCTAAAAACCGCAGAAATCTGATATTCTGGACAATCATAGAGGGGCTTAGCGGTAAAGGCACATTCTCCGATCCAATTATCTAGATCATAGTCTTCTTTGTCTAGCAAAGTTTTGGCTCTCTCCATCGGATTGAGCGTTTGATAATGCTCCATCAAATGTTGACGAGATTCGTCTGAGATATACTCCTGCATATCCATCATACAATCCATACAGACTGCCGCCTCCGTGATCGTATCGGTCAAGTCAAACTCTGAATGGCGACGAATTGCCTTCTCTATGGTGTACATCACCCCTGACTCTAATAAATAGCGGTCGCAGACTAGGCAATTCTCATGAGGAGCGGCCGTCAGGTCGTTGTAAAAGGTTTCGGGTATATCAACGGTTGCGTAAGGCAACTCAGGTACTTCTTCGTTCATTACTGAAATTTTGTCTCCATATAAACGCAAAAAGACTTCTTGCGTTCGCCGCTAATTTATAAACTACAGCTATCGAGTTCGACATCATCCGCAAAAAAACGACTCACTAAAGCATATAAACCCGGATCATAAGCGGCTAACTCAATCCGATTATCCACCAAATTGTGCTTGCCATCGGCGGGATCGGCTTCGAGATTGACGTTGAACCAAGTTTGTACGCCTTCTGCAAAATAATCCTCAGGACTTTGTGCGGCTAAAGTGTTTTCCCAAATCCCCGTCTGCAATACGCGCTGATACTGAGCGTTGAGCGAGTCTACAAAAGTCGGTTCTATCAGTGGTATGGCAGTATTGAGCATCGTCAAGGCAAAAGTCCGCACAAATACATCTTCTCCCATGCTAGGATCATTGGGGAAGCAGAGGACATTTTCTTCAGGGATAACCATGATAGCGAGTTCTGTATCCCCTACTCGGGAACGCTGCTCTTCGCTCCAATTCTGATCTGCGAGTTCGGGGATGGTGTCCATCGGCTCGATCAGGGCGATAATCACGATCCGAACGTAATTGTCGATCAATCTTCGCTTCATGGATTCCTCGCCTGCCATCATTTTGGCAACATTGGTTTTGACTCGTTGGATAGCAAATTCAGGCACCTCAATCCCCGTGAAAATCGGAATGCCATCAGCATCTAGATACTTTATATAAAAAGGGTCCAAACCAAAGTAGGCAGGAGGCGTACTGACTTGGTTGAGTATTTTACCGGTATATGGTGGTCTCGGCTCAGCAGGCAGATTGGGATCCTTGCAGGCTACCCATATTAGACTGATACAGCTAAGGATGATGATAAGCTTTTGCATAGGATTCCGATTGAGTTGTAGGCAACTAACTCAAATTAATCACAATAGTTTGTCTGACGGCTGTCATCTTTGAGACTTGCTCAGCTATAAGTGATGCGTTTTCCTTCACTTTCTAGCCTTTCCTTGGCTTCCTTCCAGTCCGGCAGTTGGGTGCCATCGATGGTCAGGGTGATGATCTCTTTCGCGATGGATTTACTCTTTTTCATGGACTCCAGATGTGCGCCGCTGCGAGCAAAATCTTTTAGCTCAGATTCGCTGGCCCATAAAGTCATGGTATAATGCTTGGTCCAAACGCCTTGTTTTTTGAAGGCTGCGCAATTGGTCGCTTTTAGTTGACGAGTGATGTCTAAAGCATAGCGAGAAAGAGCAAAGAATTTGAAGGGAGACTTCAGTTCTAGTAAGGTAATGGTGATTTTCATGGACTAGGAAGGATCTTTAGGGATTCATTTTTACCAAAGCTTCGCTTATTGCGCGAGTTTCGCTTTGTTTATAGTGTCGGGTAGCGGTGAGGATTTGATCGATGAGGCTTTGGGCGTATTCGGTTTGCCCTTCGTGCAACGCGATCAATAATCGGTTCCAACGGACCTCCTCTGCAAATACGCTATTGTTGCCCAGCGGTTGTAGGTTACTAGTAGCCTGCGCCCATTTTTGTTGGGCTATCTGACTGAGCGCAAGATAAAACAGAGCGTTCTCCGAAGGAGTGCTCGTCAAAATCTCTCCCAATAAGCGCTCTGCCTCAAGATAGTCCTCCGCTCGATAAGCGGCTAAGGCAGCGCTCAAATCTGTTCCATCGCCTGCTCCTTTGGTCAAACTCGGAGGATTGGGATCAAAATTGGCCATCGCGAGCTGTTGCGGATTAGTCGGATTTGAAGCAGGACGAAATACCAAAAAGAGGACAGCCAAAACAGCGGCCACAGCTCCAGCCCAGAGCAAGGGGCGTATGAAGGATCGGATCTGCTTTTGTTTGTCCGTTTGGGATTCTGTATCGAGTTCGGCCCATTGAGCTTTGAGTTGGGCACGGGTTTGCTCTTTTTCGATGAGGCGGAGGGCGATGATAGCCTCTTGTTGTTGCCGCATTGCGGAACGCAAACTTGGTTCTTGAGCTAGGCGCATTTCAAAGGCCGCCCGGTTTGCATCGTCGAGTTGCTCATCGAGATAGGCTTCTATCTGATCAAAATCATCTCTTGTATCTGCCATATCAAGCGTCCATTTGTAGATTGATTTCGCTAACCCATTTTTTGTAGCAACGAGACTTAGAAGTCTTGGCTACGTCTGCCGAAGCAAATTTCAATTGTTCGGCTATGACTTTCATGCGTTGGCGCTGAATATAAAACAGCGTCAGGATCTTGCGACATTTCTCGTCCAACTGGTTGAGTGAATTGCGTGTAGCATCAAGTTTCCGTTGATAATCTGCTTCGTTTTGCTGCTGCATCTCTTCCCAAACGAGAGGATCTTTGTCTTGCTGACTTTCAGCGTAAAAGGCTTCTCGTATGTCCGGAGTGTGTTTTTGGAGCCTTGCGCTTTTACGATTTTGCTCCTGCCACATATTCCAACAGCTGCGGTATAGATAGGCTTTGAGACTCGTCAACTCGGATAATTCACCTTTGAGCACTTTTTCGCGCATACTGAGCACCGACTCAATAAAGAAGTCCTGTGCTTCCTCAAAAGCGCAACCCGTATTCTTTACCAAAACCTTGGCACAATAAGAAGCACTATCAGCCATGACATCGGCCAAGGCTTGGCTTTCTCCTTTGCGTATTCTGGCGATCAGGCCAGCGTATGAAACTGTTTCCATCTTAATCGTAGCAGCAAACATCCCCAAAATAGGGAATTTGGCCGAATACGATTATTCGATTAAGATTAATAGTTCTTCGCGGCCTTCGGCCTGCCCATCTATGCGAGCTAAAAAGCTCAGTTTATACCCACTCAATGAGGGGTCAGGTGCGCGCCATTTAGTCCTGAATTCTCCTCGTCCATTGGTCGGTCCGACAATCACAGTCTTGCCCGTCGCGGTAAAGATGCCGTCTGCTACTGCTACCTCTACATTGACATTGGACAATGGTTTACCAGTAGCATCGGTTACCAAAAGATCGATTTCGCTCTCCTCTCCGGGTGCTACGGTCAAGGGATTGGCTCCTGCCCTCAGCCTGAGCACTTGTAGCTGCTCTCTGACCGCTGGTATTTCTATTTCTTGGTTTTTTGCGTCCTCTGTTTCACTTCCACAAGCGATGAGTCCAAGCGTTCCCCAAAGGGCGAAAATGATATATATGTGCTTCATACTATTTTAAGTCAGAACAAGAAACTTAGAATTATTTCTTCCTTGTTATCTGTTTTCTAAATCCTTTTCCTCCCCCTTCGGAGGGGGTAGGGGGAGGAATAAAACTCTCAAAGAGTTCTGATATTTTCTATCTCTTCCCTCCCAATCCCCAACCTATACTAAACTGAGTGATACCGTAGCGTAAACTTGTCTCACTGAGATAGGAAAAACGTTGGTTATAGGTAAAGCCAGCTTGGAGACCACGCCCGCGTTTACCGTATTGCAAATTAAGCATCAATCCGGGTTCCCAACGATTGAAACCACTTCTTTCTAGATCCGTGATCTCTCGTCCATCGAGGGTAGCACTGGTGAGCATCGAAATGCTCGTACCTAGTCCGAGACTAAATCGTTTGCCCAATTCATAACGCATGCCGAGGGGGACGATGTCTAGATATTGCAATTGAAAGCTACGTCCACCACTAATGCTACTCAGGTTTTCAAAATTGAGATTGGTCAGGCGAGCGCCAATTTCGTAATATGGCGTTTTTGCATTATGAATAAATAAGACCTCCTGATGGACGACATTATTGTTGAGTCCATTTTTTCTAGCGTATTGCTCATCGGCGACAATGGTACTCTTGACTTCGTAGGTCCGTTTAGGAGCAAAACCTAAGCGTAATTCGCCGCCCATACTACCTAGTCCACCGCTTGCTTGGGTTACATTACTGAGGTTGACCATAAAAGTAAAGGGATAATCAGGTGGCATAATCGGATTGCCGAGGGTCTTTTTGGGAGACTTGGTGAAACAAGGTATTTTGGTACAATCACGGATGATAATTTCAGTTTCAACTTGAGCCCAACTGATGCTTAGGGTCAAGAGGCTAAACACGACAAACAAAAGCGAGCGGTGCATAGGGACGGTCATTTTCATAAGGCTAAGGTTTTTGCGTTAAGTATTAGGAAAGTATTAAGTATAAAGTAAATAGTACAAAGAAGTATTGATTGTCAGTTTTATAGCCATCTCTGTACTTGATACTTAGTACTGGGTACTTACTTATTCTGATAGATATGACGCCAAGTAAAAAAGGTAAACAAAAATCTGCGATCCTAAAGCTGATATTTCTCGGTTTTGGGCTATTTGTTCCCTTTTTAGCAAGGACACAAGCGCCTGATACCCAACTCCAAGCTCAGCAGGCAGACTCTTTAGAACGATTGCAAGCCTATGGATTGGCGGCTGCTATCTATACCGAGTTAGGCGTTCTGGCAGAGGAACAAAATCATCTCTACCGTTCCGCGCAGCGACACCTACAAGCCGCCGAATGCTGGTACTTCGAAGACCCTAACGAGATGTATGTGAGCCTCTATATGGCCGATAGCATGTGTGTACTCAGCGGGGAAAAAACGGATACTCTCTCCGCGAATATTGCCAACAGCTGGGGTAAGTTGTACTATAAATTTGGCTATCCCGATGAGGCCAGAAGCTATTATGAACAAGCCCTGAGTTTGCGGCAAAAACTATTGCCCTCTGATCATGCTGACTTGATGGGGAGCTACAACAACCTAGGACTAGTTGCCTACTTTTATGAGGATGATTACCGGCAGGCATTGATCTACTATCGGCGGGCATTACGGATTGCTGCGCAGAACGCTCAAGTCCCTAAAGTGTGGCAAGCGCGTCTCCATGCCAATCTCGCGCGTACTTTCAATAGCTTGGACCTGCAGGATTCGGTGGACCTCGCATTGCAGCGATCTTTGCAGTTTTATCAGGCTGATGGTCTCAGAGCAACCCATCCCGATCTCATCGATTTGCAATTGGAGATTTGCCGCAGTCGGATTGATAGAGCTGATTTTGGCCTTGCGGAACGCATGCTCGAAGCCTACGTCACCAATCTTCAAGACGATACCCTCCCTCTCGCTACCCGCAAAAAACTCCCGCTAGTCCTCGAATTGCAAGGGGATCTCTACAAAGCAAAACGTGATTGGCAACGGGCCGAAGATGCCTATTTACGAGCCCAAGCGAGCTATGAACGCTATCCGGCAGATAATCCGATCGTGGCCCTAAAACTTCCTCAACGATTGGCTGAAGTGGCCTTGCTGCAAGGTGATTTGACACGCTCCGAGGAAATCTATCTAGGCATCTTGCAAGATTCGACTCGACTTGATAGAGCTACCGCCCAGAGCATCAGTCTTAACCTCAGTCAGCTCTACGAATTAATGGATCGTCCCGATGATATCCGTGCCCAATTAGCTGCTTTAGCGGAACCCGAAAAACTAGATGCTTTCAATCGTAGTCGCTACTTTTTGATGCAAGCGAGATTGAGTCAAGAACCGGAAGCCGAAAACCTATATCTGCAAGCCGAAATCGAGATGCAGCGTGCTTTCACTCATCATCCCGAATTGAGTAGTCTCTACTGGGAAATGGCCAATTGGTATGGCGAAAACGGGCAACCTATGGCACAGGCTGAGTATTTAGAATTGGCACTGCACGCCAATTTGAGGGAGGAGGATAAGGAAATCCTTTCTTTGCCACAGCAAGTCCGCAATCTCAGCAGCATGGGCCGATATCTGCAATCTAAGGACATGGATTTTGCGCTTAGTTTTTATTTGGAGGCAGACAGTCTGTTGAATTTGTTAGGGCTTTATTATCCTGCCGAGGAGAGTAGAGGCGTTTTGCGAGGCAATCTTGGCGGGTTTTATGGCGATGCCGTCGCTTTGCTATTTGCTAATCAAGAGGTACTCCGCGACGCGGAACGCTTGGAACAAGCCTATCAACTAGTTGAAAAGAGCCGTGCCAATTTATTGAGAGAGCGACAGCAAGAGTTGGCGATATTTGAGCAGGCCTTAGCCCCAGCATTGCAGGATTCTCTTTGGGAGGCCCAGAGTCGCCTCGCCCACCTCCGCAATCAATGGTTTGCCGCAGATTCGAGTCAAAAACTGCCTTTGAAAAGTCGAATCGCGACGGCCAAAGAAGCTTGTTTCGGCTGGAATGAACAGTTGGCAGCGGCTAATCC
>JBGCFA010000430.1:0-16135 GCA_045106675.1 Bacteroidia bacterium | reverse complement strand
AGTTCGGCGAAGGCGAACAAACAAGATGGCTCCAAAATAACTACTTTACTTATTTAGAACTGACAGAAGGAGTGGATATACCTGCTCTAGAAAAGAAATTTACGGACCAAATCCTCTATAAATATGTGATTCCCGCTATGGTGGAAGCCCAAATGGCTATGGCTGAAACGATAGAGGATGAGATGCGTTTGGAGCTTCAACCTATATCCGAAGTACATTTGCACTCAGCTGAGATTTTTGACACTAAAGTAAGAGGAGATATTCGTTTCGTTTGGCTCTTTGGAGCAGTATCGCTTTTTATTCTTTTGATCGCTTGTATCAACTTTGTCAATCTTTCGACGGCTAAATCTGCCAATAGAGCCAAAGAAGTGGGCTTACGCAAGGTGGTAGGCTCTAAACGCGAGAGTCTCATCGCTCAGTTTTTGACTGAATCCGTTTTGATGTCGATGCTTGCTTTTGTGTTTGGACTTGGACTTGCCGCAGTCAGTTTACCCTATTTCAATGATATTGCGGGCGTCAGTCTGACGATCCCTTGGATGAGTTTATGGTTCCTCCCGACCATTTTAGTCGGAGCATTATTAGTAGGGGTCGTAGCGGGTATTTATCCTGCCTTTTATCTCTCTTCGTTTCGTCCAATTGATGTCCTCAAGGGGGAGGTTCGCCGTGGTAGTAAATCTTCTGTATTGAGAGGTGGGCTCGTGGTATTTCAATTTGCCATTGCGATCGTGCTGATCGTCAGTACTTTGACCGTGCAGCAGCAGATGAACTACATACTTACCTCTAAAGTGGGTTTTGACAAAGAGCAAGTCGTCCAAATCTATGGCACCAATATGCTAAACGACAAAGTCCCCGCCTTCAAGGCTGAACTAGAAAAGCTCAGTGGGATTAGCAGCGTTAGCGTAAGCGACTATCTTCCTATCGAAGGCACCAAACGCAACGGTAATACTTTTTGGAATGAAGGTAAAGACAATATCGAGCCCGGTACTCCCGCTCAGGCTTGGGTCATTGATGAGGACTATCTTGCTACTATGGGGATGAACCTCATCGAAGGGCGCAATTTTGACTCCAATCGATCTAATGAAGCACAAAAGGTTATCGTCAATCAAAAACTAATTGACTTCCTACATCTTGAAGATCCTATCGGTAAAAATCTCTCTCGCTTTGGGACTTTGTATGAAATCATTGGAGTGGTCGAAAACTTCAATTTTCAAAGCATAAAGCAGGAAGTCGGCGGCCTAGCCATGTTTTATGATGTAAGCAACTCCATCATTTCGATCAAGGCTAATACTACTGATATGACGGCTCTATTGACTACCGTCGAAGGCAAATGGCAAACTTTTGCGCCCAATCTCGCCTTTCGCTACACCTTTATGGATGAGGAGTTTGCCGCCATGTACGACTATGTCAAACGCATCGGTTCTCTCTTTACCAACTTCGCTTTCTTGGCCATATTGATCGCTTGCTTGGGGCTATTTACGCTTTCGGCTTTCATGGCAGAGCAAAGAGGCAAAGAGATCAGTATCCGTAAAGTGTTAGGCGCTAATGCTAGCTCCATGGTCGGTTTGCTCTCTAAGGACTTTCTCAAACCTGTGTTGCTGGCTTTATTGATTGCCTCCCCCTTAGCCTATTATGCGATGGATAAATGGCTACAAGATTTTGCTTATAGTGCTGGTATCCAATGGTGGGTGTTCGTGCTTGCTGGCCTCATTGCCTTGGTGATTGCCTTTTTGACGATCAGTGTGCAGTCCATCAAAGCTGCGATTTCCAATCCTATTCACGCCTTGCGGAACGAGTAATCTCAGTAATTATGTGGACAAATTATCTCAAAATTGCGCTGAGGAGCCTACGCAAAAATAAACTCTTTAGCTTCATCAATCTGATCGGTCTTTCGGTCGGGATGGCGTCAACTTTGCTGATCTATATTTGGGTCAATAATGAATTGAGCTTCGATGCTTACTATCCTGAAGCTGATCAAATTCAAAGAGTAGTCTGTCATTGGAATGGCACTGGCAAAACCATTCCGATCAATGTGGTGACCCTCGCGATGGCCGAACAAGCCGTCGAAGAAATCCCCGAAATTGAATCACTCTCTCTCTTGCGAGCATACAATAGTCGGCCGCTGCTTACTACTCCAGCCGGAGAAGTTTTCGAAGCACGCAATATGGCGTTCATCAACGATGGGTGGCTAGAGACTTTTGCCTACGAAATCAGGGAAGGGAGTTCACTATCTTTTTATGAGCACAAATACAGCATCGCGCTATCTGAGGCTCAGGCTCATAAGTATTTTGGTGATGCTCCAGCGATAGATCAGACGCTTGAGATTGACGAGCAAATTTATACCGTACGTCTGATCTTTGCTCAAAATCCAACAAATTCAAGCTTCCAGTATGATGCTTATCTGCCAATGGCAGCAATATGGCCAGATTACGAGCCTCTTGAGCGAGATCTCAACTATAGTTATTTTGCCTTCTTTAAGGCAGGTCCCAAAAGCGATATTCCCAAAATTGAAAAGCAGCTAGCCAGTATTATCAACAATGCTAGTAGTATCTCTAAGAACGATGTTTCGATCATTCCGATCACTGAGATGCGTTTCAATGAAGAGTTTGCGCAAGACTACTTTCCTCATCAAAACAAAACGGCGGTTTATGTATTTGCCATCATTGGCTTGGTGATTTTGTTGACGGCTAGCCTCAATTACCTCAACCTATTTACAGCTTTGATCAGTCAAAGAGTCAAAGAGATTGGTGTCAAAAAGGTCGTTGGAGCCGATTTTAAGCACATTTTCTTACAGATAATGTCTGAGACACTTTTGCTGAGCAGTATCTCTTTTGTCATCTCTCTAGCATTGGTAGAGGCCTTTTTGCCTTCACTGGGGGATTTCGTGGGGATTCCTTTGCGCTTGGATTTTTCTGATCCGAGCATTTGGTTTTTGCTCATCGGAGTGAGCATGTTAAGTCTATTGACTTCGGGCGTCTATCCTGCTTTGACTTCGGCGGGCTTCAAACCTATCAGTTTGATTCGCGCCAACCCAAAAGGACAAAAGGGCATTACTCTCCGTAAATCTCTGGTGGTAGTACAGTTTACCGCGGTGATTGCGGTACTCATTTGCACCCTTTCTGCTTACCAGCAAATGCAGCTGATACAAAAAGTAGATGTGGGTTATGATCGTGCGCAAGTCGTCAATATCAAACCCAATCTGTTTCGCAGTGGTGATTTTTCTGAAAATCTAGATCAATTTGTTCTCTTCAAGAAGGAGTTATCTCGTTTTCCTGAATTTGAATCTTTAGCGCTATCTGAAGCCTCGCTCACCCAAATCCAAAATCGCAATACTGGGAGTTTTACTTGGGAAGGCAAACCCCAAGACTTACAGGCCAATGTCACCCAGCTTGGAGCAAATGAAGATTTGATGGAGGTGTTTCAACTTGAAATGGCTGATGGACGATGGTTTGAGGAAAAATTGAATAGCGACCAAACAAATCTCATCATCAATGAGACTGCCGTAAAAACATTTTCCATTCCAGAGCCTGTTGTGGGTCGTCAGGTAAGTTTTCAAGGGCGAGAAGGAGTGATTATTGGGGTAGTGGAGGACTTTCACTTTGCCAGTTTACATCACAAAATAGAACCCCTAGTCATCCGCCATAATCAAGGTCGAGGGATGAGATTACTTGCTCGCATCCAAGGTGAAAGTACCGAAGCCGCCCTCCAAAAGGCAGAGGCAACTTTCGCAGCGATGCTCCCTGAGATTCCATTTCGCTATGAGTTTATCGACGACAATTTCCGTCGCTTACATCAGACTGATGCCAAGATGAATAGCCTTTTCCAAGTCTTTGCGGGCCTATTGATTTTTATCTCTTGTTTAGGCTTGCTCGGTTTGGCGGTCTTCGCGGCTGAACGTCGCGTCAAGGAGATCGGTATCCGGAAAGTTCTAGGAGCCAGCTTCGGCAATCTATTGAGTCTTTTGGCGCGAGATTTTGTTCGTCTGATCATTCTTGCCCTGCTGATCGCCATCCCTATCGCTTGGTTCCTCGTCGATCGTTGGCTCGAAAATTTTGTTTATCAGATCGATACGCCTTGGTGGGCTTTCCTACTAGCGGGCCTCATCGCGCTCGGGATTGCGCTGCTTACCATCAGTTTTCAATCGATCAAATCTGCTTTGTCAAACCCCGTTCACGCCTTGCGGAACGAATAAACTACTAGCATGATTCAACATTATTTCAAAATAGCGCTGCGGAATCTCTTTCGCTATAAAGCGCATACTGCCTTGAATGTCAGTGGTTTGGTCGTAAGCCTGACTTGTAGCCTTTTGATTTTTCTTTGGGTACAAGACGAGTATAGTTTCAACCGCTTTGAGGGCGATCAAGAGCAGGTTTTTCAAGTCTTTCGCAGCTTCCCCAACGAAAAAGGAGAGATTATGACGCGTTGGGCTTGCCCTTTCCCGGCAGCAGACGCCTTACAGTCAGAATATCCTGAGATCACACATGCCGCAGGCTATAGAGAAACCGGAGACCAGCTGTTCGTCAAAGACGAAGACCAATATCTCATCAATGGCACCATGGCTCATTTCTCCCTCTTTGATGTTTTTGGGTTTAAATTATTAGAAGGGAGCACTAAAGGGGCGGATAAAAAACTAGCTGGTATTTTTATCTCTGCCAGCTTCGCAGAACGCTACTTTGGATCTAACTGGCAAGGAAAGGTCGTAGGCGAAACCCTCAGCTCCGAAGACCAAAATCTAGAGGTCTTGGGTGTTTTTCAAGACATCCCCACTCAGTCTACTTTGTCCTTCGATTTTGTGACTAACCTCCGCAGCTTCGCTGAACGCAACCCTCGATGGAGCCGCTGGGGATCAAGTGCTTTTGCTACTTATGTGCGACTAGCTCCCAATGCCAAGGCAGATCAAGTCGCTCCCAAAATCAAGGATCTCGTGGCTCGAAACGGAGGTGCAGAAAACTTATCTCTCCTCATGCAAAACTTCTCCGATACCTATCTGTATGGCAACTTCAAGGATGGTAAGGTGGCCGGAGGACGGATTACTTATGTACGTATATTTTTCTTCGCTGCGCTCTTTTTGGTATTGATGGCATGTATCAACTTTGTCAATCTGACTACGGCTCATGCGAGTCGTCGCGCAGCCGAGGTAGGCATTCGTAAAGTGATCGGCGCCAATCGTAGTTCATTATTGGGGCAATTTATGTTAGAAGTGGGGATCGTAAGTGTGTTCTCTGTCAGTCTCGCGCTCATGCTCACGCTCCAACTACTGCCTTATGCCAACGATTTATTGGCTAAGTCATTGACTTTGGACCTGATGGACGGCACATTTTGGGGCCTATTGGCGGGGATTAGTCTTGCCGTCATGCTTCTTGCGGGTGTCTATCCGTCTTTGATGCTGTCCTCTTTTTCGATTGTCAATGTGCTCAAAAACCAACTGAGCAACCGCCTCAGTAGTACTAATCTACGGCGTGGCTTAGTAGTCGTACAATTTGTGCTTTCGGGCCTATTACTGACCTCGGCGGTGATAGTCCATCAGCAAATTTCGTATATCAAAAATAAAGATCTTGGCTTTGACCGAGAACATATAATTCAGATGGAAATTCCTTCTGAATTAGCCGAGCATACTGATCGTCTCAAAACTCAATTACTCGCAAGTCCTTATCTCGAAAACATTAGTGGTGTATTGCAAGCGCCAATTGGGGTAGGGAGAGCTACCGATGATTTGACTTGGCCCGGCAAAGATCCTGAGTCAGATATTCGGATTCATTTCCTCACTGCTGACAAAGATTTTGATGAAGTCTTTAAGATCGAAATGGCGGCTGGTAGTTTCCATCAGAGAGATAGTGCTATTGGCGGTTTAGAAGAATTGGTGATCAATGAGGCAGCGGCAGATCTGATGAATCTCGAAAATCCCGTCGGGACAAAAGTAAGCATGAATGATCAGGCATTGGTGATCGTGGGGATAGTCAAAAACTTTCACACCAACTCTTTTCATGAAGACATTAAGCCATTGATGATTTTCAATGAACCCCAGAATGCCGAAGAATTTGCCATTCGCTATCGTGAAGGTCAAACTGAATTAGCGGTCGCTCATATCAAGACTACTTACGAGGCCTTGAATCTGGAAACTCCTTTGCAGTATCGCTTCTTAGATGATCAATATGAGCGAATGTATCGAGCAGAATTATTGATCGGAAAACTGGCAAACTTCTTTGCGATAGTGGCACTGTTTATCTCTTGCCTCGGACTATTGGGTTTGGTGTCATTTCTCGCTAGACAAAAGACCAAAGAGATCGGGATCCGCAAAGTCCTCGGTGCCTCCATCGGCAATATTGTCGTCTTACTTTCCAAAGATTTTTTACGACTAGTGATCATCGCCTTTGTGATCGCGACGCCACTGACCATCTACCTAATGAGCGCTTGGCTCGACGATTTCGCTTTTCACACGAAGCTACATTGGTGGACCTTTATTTTGGTCGGACTCGGGGCCTTAGTCTTGGCCTTCCTCACAGTCAGCGTCCAAAGTGTGCGAGCTGCTATTGCCAATCCTGTCAATAGCTTAAAAAATGAATAAGCCTAATACCATGATTCAACTACAAGATATAGCCTATTATCATCGCCAAGGACTGCAAAAGTCTTGGGTACTGCGCAAAATCAATCTCGAAATCAAAGCGGGAGAGTTTGTTACCATTATGGGACCGAGTGGAGCTGGTAAAACTACCTTACTCAACATCCTCGGTCTCCTAGACAGTCCCATGGGAGGGAGTTATTCGTTCCTCGGAGAGGGCATCGAAAAACTCAAGGAAAAGCAACGCCAAGCCATGCACAAACAGCATATGGGCTTTGTCTTCCAAGCTTATCATCTCATCGATGAACTCACCGTCTATGAAAACATCGAGACGCCGCTTATCTATCGTGGCATCAAAGGCAAAGAGCGCAAAAGTATGGTTGCTGATATCCTCGATCGCTTCAATATAGTAGCTAAAAAAGACCTTTTTCCAAGCCAACTTTCGGGTGGACAGCAGCAATTGGTGGGGGTTGCTAGAGCGGTCATTACTAAACCTAAAGTGCTACTCGCCGATGAGCCTACGGGCAATCTACACAGCAAGCAGGGCGACGAGATCATGCAGCTTTTTCATGAACTCAATCAAGAGGGCGTTACCATCGTCCAGGTGACGCATTCCGAGAGAAATGCCCAGTACGGCAGCCGCCTCATCCAATTGGAAGACGGCTTTATTCGTCAAGATCAAGCTATCCAATCTCGTATTAGTCATGCATAGTTATCGATATATATTGCTCTGTTTCTGTCTTTTGGCCTGCGGCCGAACGCTGGGACAAGAGGGCAAAATCTGGACTTTGGAGCAGTGTTTGATCACTGCCGTGCAGAACGCTCCCACTAGCGCTCAAGCCCAGCTAGAAACTGAATTGGCAGACTGGGATTTGAAAACGGCTAAGAGCCGTCGATTGCCCAATGTAAGTGCGAGTTCTGGTCTTGGTAAGCAGTTAGGTTATACCATTGACCCTACGACCAATACCTTTGACAATCAGCAGATTGGCTATAATGGGATCAATCTCAATGCGGAACTAACCGTATTTGCTGGCGGGAGTGTGGTGAACAATGTTGCAGCCCAAAAACATCAGCAAGAAAGTGCCCAATGGCAGTTTAAAGAAGTTGAAAATCAGCTCAAATTAAGAGTCTTAGCCGCTTATCTCAGCAGTTTATTGGGGGATGAACAAGTGCGCCAAATGGAACTAGAACAGCAATCTCTCCAAGCCCAAAAGGACAACATCAAACGTCAAATCGAGGCAGGGACGCGTTCCGCGAATGAGCGGCTAGAACTCGAAATCCAGATGGCGCAAAACCAGCAACTCATCATCCAAGCCAAGCAACAAAGCGAACTCGCCTTGGCGGAACTCAGATTTTTGTTGGTCTTATCTTATGACGCGCCCTTACAACTTGCTCCTTGGGAATCTCGTCCGACTGCTAAATTGATGGCGGAAGACTGGCAGACAACTCAATTGGTAAATTATCCAAGTCTGCAAGATCGTAAAGCTCAAGTCAAAGCCGCTGAATATCGCCTCAAGGCAGCGAGAGGTGGTTCTATGCCAAGTGTTACGCTTTTTGGTTCATTGAGCAGTAACTATTCCTCGGTATCTCAAAAAGTGATCGGATTCGAGTCCGAAAGTAGTAGTGAGGATGTCAGTTTTATGGGAACCCAAGGCACTTTGATACGATTTGATGAAAGTCCGATCTACGCTCCCAATCCTTACTTCAGCCAATTGCGTGAAAACTTTGGGCAGCAGATAGGTGTGTTTTTATCAGTGCCGATCTTCCAGCAAGGCCGTAACCACCTAAATACTCAGCGAACGCAAGTCGAATTACAGCAAGCCAGGGTCGCCCTGAAAAGCGAGCAGCAACAACTGACTTATGTGGCACAACAAGCCTTGATCTCTCAGGAAACAGCTTGGCAAGCCTATGAAGCCGCAGCAAACAATGTGCGTATCAATACACAATTGCTAAAAAATAAGGAACGTGAATATAGTATCGGAGCTTGCAATGCGCTGGACTATTTCATCGTCCGCAATCGTAGCCTCAATGCCCAGCGACAGTTGCTCTCGGCTAAGTACGATTATTACTATCGAAGCAAAGTGTTAGCGCTATATCAGCAAGGAGATATCTGACTCCAATAAGCACTCGCAGCATAATGAACACGGCCCAGCATTACGCCACCAGCATTGAACCCTAGTCAATGCCTCATACTTTTTATCGGTTTTGTCGCATAAATAGTGAATCTCATGTTTATCTCTCACCTTAAAATTGCTTGGCGCAATCTCTTTAAGCACAAGCTATATTCCTTGATCAATATCTGTGGTATCGGCCTTGGTATGGCTTGCTTCATTTTGATCATCTTCTATGTTCAATATGAATTGAGTTTTGATTCTCAGCATGAAAATACAGATCGCATCTATCGGATTGCGCAGATTCAAAAGGGCAATGTATTTCGCGGTACAGATCAATATGCGCTTGCTCCGGCTACGATTGGGCCAGCTTTAGAAAAGAATTTTCCTGAAGTAGAGGCGAGTACTACGATCGCTACTTTTCAGTTCATGTTCATGAAGGAGAAGGAGATTTTTGCTGAGTTCGGCTTGTTTGCAGATGCATCCATATTCGATGTCTTTGATTATCCGGTGATTGAAGGAGACGTTCGTGCAGCGATAAAAGATAAAGGCGCGATAATCATTAGTGCCAAGATGGCCCAAAAGTACTTTGGTAAGATGAATGCCATCGGCGAGACTTTACACCTCAACAATGGGAATAGTTATGTGGTCCAGGCTGTCATTGAAAATTTGCCTCCCAATCAGCATTTTGGTTTTGACTTCTTGGTTTCGATCAACAACTATGGTGAGTATGTAGAAGACCTGAAAAACAATCGTTGGGCTAGCAATAACTATATCTCTTACGTTCTGCTTGCAGAAGGAGCGGATCCAGACGTTCTGGTAGAAAAAATGAAGGTTTTTGATGATAAGGTGATCGCGGCCTATGAAGGATTGCCTTTTCGCGCGAGCTTTTTATTAGAGCCTTTAGGAGAGATTCACCTCTATTCGCAGTCCAATTATGATTACGACAATAGTGATATCACTTATGTCTATCTGCTATTATTTATCGGGATGCTCATTTTGTCTCTGGCCTTGATCAATTATATCAATTTAGCTTCGGCGAAATTAGGTCAGAGAACCAAAGAAGTGGGTGTCCGAAAGATATTAGGCGCTGGACGAAAGCAGATTGCCTATCAATTTTTAGTCGAGTCTATCTTAATTTGTACCATTAGCTTTGGCATCGCGATTGGCCTTGCCAAACTATTTTTGCCTATTTTTTGTGATTTGCTGGGTATGCCGATTCCTTTTTCCCTAGTCGGGAACTATTGGGTTCTGATTGGATTTTTGGCTGTGATATTGTTATTAGTGGGCTTGGCGGGGTTATATCCTGCGGTTATTTCTTCGTCTATCACGCCTGTCAAAGCTTTACGCGGCAGTTGGTTTAAGCGGAGCAGGGAAGGGGCTATTTTTCGTAATCTTTTGTTGGTGGGGCAATTTGCCGCGGCAATTGGGCTAGCTATTAGCAGTGTGATTGTTTACCAGCAATTGGCCTTCATTCAAAACGAAAAAATCGGTTTTAACCGAGAACAAATTGTCTATGTGCCTTATCGTAATCAGCATGTCGCAGAAAAAGCTTCCAGCATTCAGGCAGAATTGAGAAAAGACGCGGGGATATCTCAAGTCTCGATTGCTACGAGTGTGCCGATCAATGTTACAAGCCAAGGAATTGCCAAGCAATGGGAAGGCAATACTACTGGGCAGACCCTATCGATCTATCGATTGAGAACTGATTATGATTTCATCGACCTATTTGAGATTGAACTCTTAGCTGGACGAAATTTTTCTCCAGCGCATCCCTCGGATTCAGTCAATACTTATATCCTGAATGAAGCCGCAGTAAAAGCTCTGGGCTGGGAGCAGGAGACTGCCATAGGTAAATCATTTAAGGAAGGGCGAGTGATTGGAGTGGTTAAAAACTTCCATTTTCAAAGCTTTGACTTTAAGATAGAGCCATTGTTTATGACCTTCTACGATACGGAGATTGCTTACTTCTCCGGCAATATCATCATGAAGATAAACGCAAACTCTCCCAAACAGACAATCGCACATATCAAGCAAACAGTCCAGACAATGTTGCCTCAGATACCTTTTGATCTGAAATATGTGGACGATGTTTATAATCAACAATACCAAGGAGAGAAGCGATTTGGTGATGCCTTTAGAATCTTTACGATCCTAGCCTTAATGATTGCGTGTATGGGACTCTTTGGTCTCGTCTCCCATAGTGTGTTGCTCCGTACCAAAGAGATTGGTATCCGCAAGGTATTGGGTGCGACTGCGATGCAATTGGTACAGATGATTTCGAAAGATTTTCTCCGCTTAGTGTTGGTTGCAGCGGTGATTGTGATCCCGATTGCATGGTTTAGTATGCAGCGTTGGTTGCAAGCCTTTGCCTATCATGTCGAATTAGATTGGTGGGTATTTGTTTTGCCTGGAGTGATCGCCCTACTAATCGCCTTTTTGACGATCGGTGCCCAATCGCTAAAAGCCGCTCTATCAAAGCCTATCGAAGCAATCAGGACTGAATAATACGGCAGCATTGCGTATTGGTGATGACTAGGCTTAAAATAACTTGGACATTGAAGATTGATCTTCTACCTTCGGAGCTGATATGACTAACAACGATATACTCCGCCGGATTCGCTACACTTTTGACTTGAGCGATCACCAGATGATCAAGGTTTTTGCTTTGGCTGACAAAGAAGTCACTAGGGCAGAGGTGAGCGAATGGCTGAAGAAAGAGGAAGACGATGATTATAAGATCATTGAGGACGTGGATTTTGCCACTTTTCTCAATGGATTTATCAATAGCCGACGTGGTAAAAAAGAAGGTCCACCAGCGGTCGCTGAAAAGATCCTCAACAATAATATCATCCTGCGCAAACTGAAAATCGCCCTCAATCTCAAGACGGAGGATATGCTATATATATTTGCGTTGGCAGATCGCGAACTCAGCCCACACGAATTGAGTGCCTTTTTCCGTAAAGCGGATCATGCCAAATTCCGTCCTTGTAAGGATCAGTATCTGCGCAATTTCATGCTCGGTATGCAAGAGCGCTATCGTCCCAGTTTAGATTAAACGCATCAAAACTACTAGGAGCATTTGCGATGCTTTTTGACGATCAAACATCTCCACTCGCACAGGCCGCAAGCTCTTTCAAGCGATTTTGCGCAGGCATTTTCTCCAAATCGGCCTAGCGCGCGTACCTTTGAAGGGACGGAGATTGGGGCGGGGGATGTTCAAAGCGTCAAAATGGTAGCGCTGGAATTTGATGCGTTTAACCTAGCCCCAGTTCTTAAGCAATTTGGTTTGCTGATTAATGCGTAATTTTGAGTAAAGCCTATTTATGCCTTCGATGCTTCGCTCGTTTGTTATACTGTTTCTGCTTTTCGTCCCTGCGCGTTCCCTGCAGGGGCAACAAAATAATAAATTGGCCTTTATAGATAGTCTGGAATCCGTATTACGGACCCATAAATCGCTCAATACCGAAAAGGTTGATCTTCTCAATCAACTCGGCTATGAGTATTGGATCGTTGACCCGCGCAAATCTGAGGAGTATGGGGAAGAAGCCCTCGAAATCGCTAAAATATTGCCTTATGAAAGCGGTAAAGCCTTCGCTAACCGTGTAATTGGCGTTTCGCATTGGGTGAGAGGCAATCTAGATTTAGCCTTTAGTTTTTTGATTGATGCTTCTGATTTATATCAGGAAATCGGTGACTCATTGGGACTCGCCAACAGTATGCTCAATCTCGGCATGGCTTATGCCGATCAACAAAACCAATCAGTAGCAGCTAAAAAGTATCAAGATGCGCTCGCAATATTTAGCGCACTCGAAGCTTCTTCGCGGGTGGCGACTACCTATACCAAGATTGCTGATCTTTCGATCCAGAAAGAGGATTATGATGAGGCTTATGAACAACTACAAAATGCCTTGGCCATCCACAAAGACAATGCGTTTTTGTATGGGATCGCTGAAGCGAACGGCAAGTTGGGTAAGATTGCCTTAGCTCGTAAAGACTATAATGGAGCTATATCCTACTTATTACTAGCTGTGGAAGCGGGTGAGAAACGCAATGATCAAGTCGGGCAAGCGGATCATTTTCAGGCGATTGGCTTAGCTTATTTACAAAAGGGGGACCTCAATCAGGCAGATACTTATTTGCGCTCTAGTATGGCGATTGCGGATTCGTTTAAACTGAGGAAGATACAGAGAGACGTATATGAGACATTCAAAGATTTAGCGATACGGAGAGGCGATTTTGAGGAGGCTTACGGCTTTGCCGAACGCTATGTCGAAATCAAAGAGGAGTTGTTTAACGAAGAAAAATCCAATATTATCGCCAATATGGAGGCAAAGCAGGCCTTCAAAGCAAAAGAAAAAGAACTCGAAATTGCCCAGAAAAATCTTGATCTCTTGATTCAAGAAAACAAGGCAGACAATCTCTTGAAGGTTTCTCTGATACTGGGACTCTTGAGTATTGTTGCCATTATTTGGGGACTGCTACAAAGGAAAACCAAGCTTCTCGAAAAAAATCAAAAGGACCTCCAAAAAGCTGCTAACAAAACGCATGAACTTGAGGAAACTATTATTGCCAAAGAGCAAGAACTGGTTTCATACACCTTTAACTTTGTGCAGAAAAACGAGTTGATCTCCAGTCTCAAAGCCGAACTAAAAGCCCTGAAACCTGATTTAAACGATAATAATCGCGCTAAACTGGATGCTTTAGGCAAGAAAATAGATGCTGCCTTGCGTGTGGATAAAGATTGGAGTGATTTTAGAAAACATTTTGAAAGTGTACATCCTCAATTCATCAAGAGACTCAATCAAGAATATCCTGACTTGACCAAAAATGAATTCAAACTAATTGCCCTCCTCCGCCTCAATCTTTCCTCAAAGGAAATCAGTGCCATCCTCGGCATCTCACCTGACAGCGTAAAAACGGCTCGTTATCGTCTTCGCAAAAAACTGGGACTCAATAATCAAGATGATCTGTTTCAGTTCCTGCTGAACTACGATCAAGATAAGTAGGTGATTCAATATCCCGTCGGAAGCGTACTCTCGAATGTAGTAGTAATCGAAAACTTAGTCTTTACCTTCGAATATCAGCTAGATTCATAATATCCGGATGTCTACTCTGGAAATGCCCTTCTATTGCATTTGTTGCCATTTTGTGCATTCGTGTACACTCCTATCTTCTGATTGTCTACCTGAAATAAAGAGCTTGTCCACCCCATGTAGATAGCCATTAATTGTATCGTGCGTTCTATCATTGCAGTTTGAGACTGGTAAACATAAACGCCAGATATATGGGTCCTTCTTTCAAAGTACCATTCTTGATTATTGCCTTGATAGCGATGGGTACTGTCAATCTTATGTTTCTAAAGACTACTCCTGACATGAGATCGATGATCCCTGAGCTGAGAGTCAATGCAAGCAATATCTATCGTAGTTTTTGTGAGGATGAAGGACAGGCCCGGCAGCTTTATGTCGACAAAATCATGGAAGTAAGTGGGCTTTTGCGCTCGGTCGAAAAGACTCCAGAAGGCAATTACTCTCTAACCATGGACTTTGAAGGTAGCATGGGGTATTTGCGATGTGATTTGAGTGAAGAAGAATATCCCGATTTGGCTAGACTCCGAATTGGTGAAGTGATAACGGTCAAAGGATTTTTTCGCGAATATCTATTTGAAGTGATGATGGACCAGAGTATTGTCATCAACTAAGTCTAACACAACAAGCATGAAGATTCAAAATCAGATAAAAGTACTCTTTTCCGCTTTGGTGTATATACTCGCTTGGGGAGCAATTGTCTATTATTTAGACTTCTTTACGGGTTTTTATGTACCCAAGACCATAGACCAAGGCATCGAATGGCCTTTGGGATATGCGATGATATGGGATTTGATATTACTACTTGGGATAGGGGTCTTATTTGAAACTGCACGCAAACGGGCATTTCTAGATTCTTTGCCAGAAGGCTTAGAACGAAGTATTCGAGTTTTGATTTATGTCGGAGGGCTAGTGCTTTTGATCGCTTTGTGGCGTCCCATCAACGAGACCCTATTTGATTTTCGTGATCATGGCTTGGCAACTCTCTTTACAGGTAGTTATTATTGGGGATGGTGGATGTGTCTGACAGCTACTTTTTTGTTAGATCACTGGAGTCGGTTCGGACTACGCCAATCTTTGAATTTATTAGACGGGAAGAACTATTATCGGGCAACAGCCTTCAAAACGCCTTTATTATATCTACTGGTTCGTCATCCTGTCTATTTAGGGATCATTATCTTTCATTTTTCTACTCCCTACCTCAGCTTAGGCCGTCTCCTACTTGCCGTAGGGATTACGTTCTTTTTGATAAGACAAAGCGAGCTTGATGAAGTCGATCTACTCAACAGATTTGGTGATCGCTATCGGACTTATCAGCAAAAAGTGCCTAAGGTTTTTCCGTGGCAAAAAGCACATCAACAAAGTTATGGTATCAATTCGAGTTTGTTTTCAAGCATCGATGATCCACACAAAGGCTAGATAGGTATCTCAATTAATTTTCGATTGACAATTGTTTGCCTTCTTGGGCGAGCTTGGCATCCCAAGCGGCCCCTATGGCCAAACCAGCCCCCATCCCGATAGGCAAACCTATGCTCATAAGTCCTATATTACCTAATGCGATGCCAAAGGCCATCCCCATTGGTACTCCAAACACAGCCATCCCTAAAGTCATACCTAAGATCATATAGTAGTTTTTGGGTACCAATCCCATATCCTTTCGAACACTAGTGGTGATCTGAGCATAGGCTTTTCGTAGCACCTTGCGGTATGCTTTGAACTCTTGGGGTGCATTATTGATTTTATCGATTTCAAGCTGAATCACTGCTTCTGTTTCAGGGGGTATATCATGACCATTTAATTCACTGATCAGGCTTTGCACCTTGTCAAAGGACTTTGAAATCTTCTTGTCTTGACTAATGAAATCGTATTCGGTAGGCGAACTTAACATAATGTGTATAGTTGATATTCAATATAAAGATAGTTTTGCGGCCATGAAGTTGGAAGATACTCTTTGCTAAGTTTTAGAAAAAAGCCCCAGTTTTATGAATACAACTCAAGATCAATAGCTAGAAGATGGCGTTTATTGAGGACTGACGCTATCAAGCTAATGACTCTTTGGTTTGTTGTATCAAATAAGAGTTATTAGCGTTATGGGTAGGTAAACGATCATTCACTAATAAGACCTTTCCATGAGAGCACAATTGATTTTTACATCCTTATTTATTGTGGTTCTTTAACAATTTCCGTGTTGAGTCAAAAGCATTGCTTTTCGAGTTGAAACATCCCCTTCCGCAAAGGCCCCTTCAAAGGTGCTAGCGGGTTTTAGTGAGGGATGAAATCCTTCCAAATTTTACATCAGGCCCATTTGAAGGGGCCGTCTTGGATGGGGGATGTTATACAACAAAAGTAAAAAACTTTTACCCTAGAAGGCATCAGAT
>JBGCFA010000043.1:0-12210 GCA_045106675.1 Bacteroidia bacterium | reverse complement strand
TGCGTATGGACGACGCGTTCCGTGGCACGGACCATCGTAGCTTCTACCTCCTGACATTCAGGTCGATAAGCCATGATCATATCGCCATACTTGATGTCTTCAATCGCTTTGAGCTGATGATCTGCCATATGGATTTGAGTGCCTGGAGCAAAGCAATGCACATCCATACCATCAAACATAATGTCGGTAATGACCACATCTTCATAGTGAGTGCCGGGATACACTTCTGCGATCTCAAAGCGCAGAACTAAATCTTTTCCTTCAACAGTAGAGCGTAATGGTTCAATTTGAAATTTTTGTCCACCTGCTTCGTCTGCTAAAGAGATCATTTTTTGAAACTCTCCATCAATATAGAATTTGAACTGTTTGACTCGACCGTTTTTATGCCAGAGGATGTTGTTTTTTTGATATCCATTGAAAATCTCAAAGCTAGTGATACGCGGCGTATTGGGCATAAAGCGATATTCGAGGTATTCGCCGATGCCATTGCCCTCGGCTCCTTCTACCCATCCAGTCAAAATGTTGAGATCATGGGCATTGGCTGGAGCGTATTTATAGGGAGTGTTGCTAGCTAAAGAAGAAGAAGCGATAATCTGGTAAGGCCCACCGCCACAGTACCAAGAACAACCAATGTTCATCAATGGCCCGAAGCCTTCTTCTAATTTGGAGACCAAGGCTTGATCAGACTTACTAAGATTATCAAAATCACCCTCAGCAGAGTTGAGCGCTTCAAATAAACTGATGGCTCGTTCCCATTCCTTTTGTTCCTCGACGGTATAAAGAGTTTGAGCGTTCAGCGAATAGCTGCCCCAAATAAGGGCTAGCAATGTGAATAGATGTCGCATAAGTAAAAGCATCGTGGGATGAGCTGGTGTACCAAAAATTGAGCTGGACTATAATTTGTGAAATTTTCCCTAAAAATATCGCCTCAGCGCAAAAGTAATTCTCTCAAAGAGTCTCTATAGAATCGTATCTACATTAACATTTATTTATCTATGAAACATCTAATTTTATCTGCGATCCTCCTTTTAGGGATGAGTATGATTATTTCTTCTTGTGAGGATGGGGACATGCCTTGTTCTGAATCCACTTGGTATCAAGATGCCGATGGCGATGGTTTGGGAAATCCTGATGTAAGTCAGTCTGCTTGTGAGCAGCCAGATGGTTATGTGGCCGATAATAATGATGCAGATGATACTGCTGGTTCTGCTGCTGAAGGTAGTACGCCTGTTTCTGCATTTGATGAATTCAATTCAGATGCGGTAACTGTTTCATTTGATGGAGCAGACATAACAATTGTATCTAATGGATTGCCAGATCATACTTCTCCATATTGGGAAAGTAGCGAAAGCCTTTACATTGATCCTGTAGTTGCAAATACTGCACAAATGTCTCCTGGAACGATTAGCGACGGCAGCTATACGGTTACGGTACCAGCCTCACCTGAAAAAGCTTCTTCGACCTCTGCTACTGGTTTGGGGGCAATCGGAATTGCGACATCTGGAGCACCGATCTTCAACGATGAAGAGGGACCCAATATCTCTTTGTCTGAAAATGTAGCTTCTGGGTTTGACTATGCCGGTGGACATATGGGGCCAACTGGTTACCATTATCACCTCGAATCTTCGGACGTCGCTGCAAACACTACAGTATCTCATGATGATGAGCAGTTGGTCGGTATTCTGCAAGATGGATTTCTGATTTATGGCAGAAAGTGTAACTCAACTGGAGACTATCCGACAGATTTGGATGCTTCTGGAGGACACAATTCGTCAACCCAGCACAGTGATACGGATGAATTTTATCATTATCACATCATCAACGAATTTTATATAGGTAGCTATATCCTCTTATTTGGTGTGGATTTGCAAGGCACGCCGAATCAGATCATGTAAGCAAGCATTATGGACAGGAGGTGGCCTGTATTTGCATGCTGCCTCCTGTTATCCCTAATAAATTGAAAGGATGGAAGTAAATCTGATCATTGTTGTGTTAAGTTTATGCATTGTGAGTTGTGCCCAACAGCTAGAAAAACACAGCTCAAAGCCTAAGTTTATCCAAGCAATAGATATCCCTGCGATTACTATTGACAAAGCGGACCTTCAGTATAATCCTAAGATTTCGCTCTGGACTTTAGACGATCAATGCTTTTCGGGCTTTGCGATCAGTCGATATCCTGATGGTAGCTTAAAACAAAAGTTTGGTGTTTTTGAAGGACGAAAGCAAAATCAAGCCCTCGACTGGTTCCCTGACGGGCATCTCCACTATTTGGCAAACTATCACAAAGGTAAATTGCAGGGAGAGAAAAAGGCTTGGTCAATGGATTCGACTCATATTCTGATCTCACATCTGAACTATACTTCAGGCAAGGTTCATGGCGTCCAGAAGAAGTGGTACGCAACAGGAGAGATATTTAAGATATTAAATCTCAATATGGGCAAGGAAGAAGGCGTGCAACGCGCCTTCAGAAAAAATGGTGATCTGTTTGCTAATTATGAAGCTCGGGAAGGACGAATATTTGGCTTGAAACGTGCTTCTCTTTGTTTTGGATTGGAAGATGAGATTGTTCAATACAAAGAATAAGGATTTTTAGCGTTCAGCGAATAGCTACCCTCTCAATCTGCTAAGTGGGTAAATGACTCATTGCAAGAGGATTTGTATATTATGAGGGTGCTATGAGCAAGAACAGATGGCCTATACTGATAACATTTCCCGATTATCGCGACTTACTGCGATTCTTTTACAATTACAGACAAAATCTTTTATTTCCGTAAGTCAGCTTTCGGAGCATTTTGGCGTTAGCGAAAGGACGATTTATCGTGATTTGGGTGCGTTAGAAGATGCGGGAGTCCCAATCACTGCTCTAGAAGGCAAAGGTTATGGTTTGGTCGATGGCTATAATATCCCTCCAGTGATGTTTACTGAGTCAGAAGCGAATGCGCTGATATTTGGAGAAATGTTGATTGAAAAGACCAAAGACGCCTCCTTGATCGCAGCGTTCCGCAAGGCGAGTGATAAAATAAAATCAGTCCTGCCAGAGCGTGATAAAGAAAAAGCAGATCTACTTGCCGCTCGTACCATCATCGGCAAAAATTGGAAAAATGAACGGACGAGTTCCTTTCTATCTGAGATTCAGAAAGGCCTAACTAATTATCGAGTGCTCAAAATCGAATATCAAAAACTCGATTCTGAAACAACGAATACTCGTGAAGTTGAGCCTTTTGCGATTTATCACAACACTTCTGAAAATTGGGTTTTGATTGCCTGGTGTCGCTTACGTCAAGATTTTCGCAATTTTCGTATCGATCGGATCAAAGCACTTTACGTCCTTGACGAACGCTTTAGTCCACATGATATGACCTTGGATGAGTATGTCGAGATCCAGCGCAAAAAACATTTTAATGAACCATTGACATAGGGTTGTCAAAAACAGCCTTTACTTTGTAGCAAAAGTCCACTATGCATACTACAAACTATTTTGACACCTTCATCGAGATAGCGGAAGATAGCCCAGTCCAAAGGGGGGAAGTGCCGCCATTAAGAGGCGAGAAAAAATCTGTCGCCAATCTGTTGTTTGAGATGTTGTATGATCATCCCTATCAGTACACTTCAGATGAAGCTTTATTTGCGGTATTTGCCCAACGCAAGGAGTTTCATAAAGCGGATTGGGAGAAGCAACGTGAACTATATTTCTCCAAAGGCCAACCTTGTTTTCGGGCTTCACCTCTGAGCAAGCGTTATGGTTGGGGAGTACATAGTAACGAAGAAGGCAAAGTAGCAATTGTAGCCGCTGATGCTCCGGAATATCAAGCTTTTGTGGAAGATGAATCTCTTAAAAAGGTAAGGGCTATGCGCTCCAAGCGGAAATCGTGATTTATTGAAGGACTTCGATACTCGACTGTTTTATTTTTGTTTTTATTCATCGTTAAAAAATATTTTTGGCAATGAATAAAATTTTATTAAATTGTTATTAAGCATTTTAGCAACCATCCTTTTCGATAAGGAGATTCAGCACAATCCTCCTTAATTAAAGTATTAGTTAAGCACAATAATTAATGCAACGTATTGGTTTTTAACCTTCTATGTAGAAGGCAGTCGGTTTGTTTATATGAGCCCGGAATATCTTTTCTGGACAATCAATCTTTTTTTTGGTTTGTCTGGAGATTGTGATATTCCGATGTATGTAAATTGTAAACAATAAATAATAATACCATGATTCACAAAGCACAATTTCAATTTTGGACAAAAATGTCTGTCCTTTTTATGTTATTTGCGACCTTTTTGATCCCTGATGTAATGGGGCAAGTTACCTGTAATGCCAATGTTTGGGGGCCGAACAGTGTATGCCTCAATTCTACTCAATCTTATAATATTCAAGTCAACTCGAGCTCTTCTAATTCCGAATTCGAAACTCTTTTTATTCAGGTTCAAGTGAATGGTGGATTCGTAAACGGAACTAGTTTTTTCACTATGCAACATAATGGTAATAGTGGAAACTTTTTCAATTCTGTAAATGTTACCTGGACCTCTGTTAATGGTGGTTCCGTACAAGCTAATGTTATGGGGGGCACAGGATGCTCTGGAACCGAATGGGTGAGTATAATCGGCGATCAGCCCGATTTTGCCCTTGCTTTTGCTTGCCAAAATGCTGCACGCACAATCTATATGACGAGTGGACAAAATGCTAATTCGATCTCTTGGAGTACCGACAATGGCTCTATTTCAGGGCAAGGTAGTTCAGCAGTATTAACACCTTCTACAGTAGGTACCGCGAACGTTACGGTAACAACAGTCGATGGATGTGGGCAGACAAGAACCAACACAGAAGCCATTGAAGTAAGAGATGATGCGCTGACTTCAGGACAGTCAAGCTTTATTCAGGGACAGTGGCTATATGAATCATATGGCAATACAAGCACCGTTAGTATCTGGAATCCTGATCCGAAAGCTACCTTTTATGAGTGGTGGGGCTTAGTACCAGTTTCTGAATATACTTCCCCCAATTCGGTAGCGGTTATTAATCCTCAGATCGCTCCTGGCAATTATTATATCTATACCCGAGCTGGAAACGGTTGTGCTGTTGGACCAACGATGAGTATGCGTGTCTATATCTACACCAATAATGGGAACAATCCTCCTCCTTATATGGTTCTCGAAAATGAAGATCCTACAATGAATGAAGCAATCCCGAATATTGGAGAACC
Source organism: Bacteroidia bacterium (assembly GCA_045106675.1). GTDB lineage: Bacteria > Bacteroidota > Bacteroidia > J057 > J057 > JBCAWW01. The sequence continues at coordinate 7,006 of JBGCFA010000043.1, read as the reverse complement.
AAATTCACTGGAGCTACAGGTTTACCCTAATCCTACCAATGAGCATACGGAAGTAAAAGTACCATCTCATATGGGCAATGTTACGAAAGTAATCGTGCTTAATAAAGCAGGCGATCGTGTGATGGAGTATCAGGATGTTGGCTCAGAATTGGGAATCAATACTGCAAATCTGGAAGAAGGAATCTATTTCCTCAAAATTCTCCTTGATTCTGGTAAACAGGTCAATAAAAGACTCGTAGTAAACCATCCTTAAATAAATAGATTCATGGGCTGGCAGATTGTACGATCTGCCAGCCTATTTTATGCTGAATTAATTCATTCCTCTTCTTCCTCGAACTCGAATATTCCTACAGTTTCACCATTGCTTTCATTACTTGACTTTTAGGATCTATCCAAGACTCAAAATGTTCGATCATATCAGCAAAGTCAACTCGGTGAGTGATATATTGATCGACAGGAAATTGATCATTACTGAGCACTTCGATTACCCGTTCAAAGTCTGCCATCGTAGCATTACGACTACAGAGGATAGAGGTCTCCTTGGCATGGATCGCAGGGTGGTAATATGTCAAATCTCCTTTAAGCAAACCCACTAGTATATAGCGTCCGCCATGAGCTATATAATCAGGGCCGGAGAGAAGAGCCGCTTTATTGCCTGTGGCATCGAATACTGCCGTGGCCATATCGCCATTGGTGATGGTTTTGATCTGTTCTATTGGTTCTTCAAGGGCATTTACTGTATGAGTCAGGCCTAGAACCTGCTTTGCGTAAGCCAAACGTTCCGGATTTACGTCCAAAGCAATCACTTGTGCCCCCGCTAATTTAGCTAATTGCATCAGCCCAATCCCAATAGGTCCGCAACCCATCACTAGGACATACTCGCCTTCTTGGAGCTGGGCTCGACTGACGGCATGAGCGCCAATACAGAGCGGTTCGATGATGGCAATTTGGTCTGGAGTGAGTTGATTGGCAGAGATTAGGATATCGGTTGGCAAACTGATAATCTCCTGCATACCTCCGTCGATATGTACTCCTAAGACCTTGAGGGTGCTACAACAGTTAGTTTTGCCTTGGCGACAAGCGATGCAAGTCCCACAACTCAAATATGGTATAATCGCTACCCGATCGCCTGCTTTAAGTCCTTGCTCATTGTGGCCTACTGAAATAATCTCTGCCGCTAATTCATGGCCCAAGACTCTCGGATAACTAAAAAATGGCTGATTGCCTTGATAAGCATGCAAATCAGTACCACAGATACCTACTCGCGTCATTTTGAGGAGGGCTTCCCCGTCTTTGGCTTCTGGAGCTGCGCGTTCCAAGGATTGGAAGCTACCGGGTTCTAGGCAAGAGATATACTTCATAAGATTGATTCTATACATCTAATATGCGTTTCTCCTAAATCAATTCAAATGGGAGCCTTCCCACGATGATATTTTGGATCAAAGCCTTCAAAAGCGTTATTTTGACTCTTTGAATCAACCATCATAGACTGTGAGTAAGGCGTCTCTGTACGACAAGATATATGAATTGAAGGCAATCAATAGCCTTTCCAAGCATGAACAATTGGTACAGGGGATCATCAATGCTATTGATGCCAATCTCATCCAAAAGGATGATAAGCTCCCTTCTATCAATCAGATGGTGGCAGAGTTGGGCTTTGCTCGTAAAACCATCGTCAAGGCCTATGAGGAACTCAAAGATCGAGGTATAGTCGAATCCAAAAAACTGAAAGGATATTTTGTTGTTAGCGAAGAGACTCAGCAAGTACTCAAGGTTGCGTTGATTCTATATGCTTTTCATATGTTCCAGGAAGATTTTTATAACACCTTCCGTGAACGCTTGGGTCCGAATGTGCAGCTTGATGTGTTTTTTCATCATAATAATCCGGAGATATTTGAAACCATCCTTAGCAATATTGACAAGAAGTATGGGATGTATGTGGTCGCGCCTATCCAATCAAAGCTGATCCAAGAGCGCCTGAGAAAAATCTCTCCTGAAAAACTTTTGATAGTGGACCGTTACGTTCCCTTAGGGGAAAAATACTCCTATATCACTCAGGAGTTTGAGAAAACGACATTTGATAAACTGGATAAGCTCTACCCTGATTTAAAGCGATTTGATGAATTGGTTCTTTTTTATCGTCCAGATGCCGATTACCCCATAGGAATATTAAAAGGCTTTGAACGCTTTGTCGCAAGCCGCGAACTCAAGGCTTCTGTATTACCGCGTTATACCGAAAGTAGTCTCAAAAAGGGAGTAGCTTACATTTTTATTAGTGATACGAGTCTTTTCCAGTTATTAAAAGATGTAAATGCAAGTGATTGGGAGTTAGGTAAAGAAATAGGGATTATCACTCATAATGATAGTCCTGTGAAAGAAATTATCGCTGGAGGCATCACTACCATTTCCACTGATTTTAACCAAATGGCCACCTTAGCGGCTGATTCGGTCAACAATCGTACTTCTATCAAGAAAGTGCTTCCCAGCATTTTGATTAAGCGTAATTCCCTTTAGTTCCCCCTTCATTTTTCCACATCCTTATGATGTTTGGATTTTTTTTATATCTTTAAAGTAGCATAGACTATCATAGTACAGTATGGAATTCGCTTCCGATTTATTGCTGGTACAAATGATAGTGCTGAATAAAACGAGTTTTACATTAAATCTTAACTATGACTACTAGTTACTTGCTGAACCAAAGTCGATCATTGTGGATCGGCATGGGTAGGCTGCAAATGAAAAGGTCGCTGCTACTTTTGGCGGTGGTCTTTTGCTTTGGTTCCAGTGAGCTCTGGGGCCGAGAAAGCAATTTGACAAATAATGAATCAACGCCTATCTCCATCGTAAGTGTGAGCGGTACGGTAACAGGAGATGAAGGCCAAGGTCTGGTCGGAGTCAGTATCCGTGTCAAAGGGACCAATACGGGAGCGCTTTCTGGTGAAGGTGGTAATTACAAGCTGAATGTGCCAGATGGCGCAAACACTTTGACTTATTCATATTTTGGATATGAAACGATGGAAGTCGAAGTCGATGGTCGTACAACGATCGATGTTCAGCTAGTTGCTTCGGCAAATAGTTTAGACGAAGTAGTTGTGGTCGGCTATGGAACTCAGAAAAAAAGTGATCTGACTGGTTCTGTTGTTTCTATCAAGGGTGAAGATATTAGAGCGATTGTTGCTGGCAACCCTACTTCAGCTTTGCAAGGTAAGATGGCGGGTATCCAAGTCGAAAATAATGGCGGCGAGCCAGGTGGCGCTGCCAACGTATTTGTGCGTGGGGTTAGCTCTTTGACAAATTCATTTCCGCTCTATGTGATCGACGGTACTTTTGCCGACAATATGAATTTTATCAATCCTAAAGACATTGATCGCATCGAAGTTTTGAAAGATGCGTCTGCCGCGGCTATTTATGGTTCTCGCGCTGCAAACGGGGTGGTAATCATCTCTACCAAACGTGGTAAAACGGGGCCTCCAACCATCAGTGTCGATTTGAGAGCCGGTATGGAGCGTTCAAGTCGGATGCTTGATTTTTTAGATGGACCTGAATTTGTAGCTTATCGTGCTCAGAGAGAAATCAATGATGGTACTGGCTTTGTATTAGACCCAACTATTGCCTCCTATAATACCGATTGGCAAGATCTTTCTCTCAATCCCGGAATGGTACAAGATTATGGCGTTTCTGTCTCAGGTGGCGGCGAAAATAGCCGTTATTTCCTTTCAGGGAACTATTATGATCAAGAAGGTATTCTCGTCGGTTCTGGCTTTGATCGTTATAATCTGCGTGCAAACAGTGAGTTTACCCTCGGTAAATTGAAGATTCAAGAATCACTCGGCATTACTCAATCTAGCATCTCGCGAAACAATTGGTTTGGGTTGGATGGTTCTACCGCGCCTATCTTACGGGAAAATGTAGCCGAAAATGATGGAGGCTTTGAAGCACCTAATTTCAGTACGCATGGTTTTGGTGGTTTGAACAAATATGGTTTGGCTTCTTTGGAGGAAAACATGGAAACCAATCTTAATCTTTTTGGCAATGTCAATATCTCCTATGAGATCGTAAAAGGCTTGACCGCGAAGTTGAATTTTGGTACTGAGTATATCAATCGCCATAATTTCTCTTTTCGTCCGACTTTCTTTATGAGTGAGTCTGATGCGGTAACCAACGTAAATCAACAAAATGACTTAACGGATATTCGCTCTTCGAGCTTATTGACAGTACTAGAGCCGACTCTAAGTTATGGTACTGATATCGGTACTGGGAGTCGCTTAGATGTAGTGGTTGGATACACAGAGCAAAAAATCGAGTTTCGTTCTGTGGGCGTTTATGCCCAGAACCTACCCAATAACAACATTCAGGTAATTGGTGCTGCTAACCCTTCCGATGTACAGGCCCTACTCGGTCAAAATATCGTCAGTGGCCTGCGTTCTGTTTTTGGGCGAGCTAATTTTGTTTTGAGTAACAAATATTTATTCACGGCTACGATTCGGCGAGATGCTTCTTCTAAGTTTGCGCCAGATTTCCGCGTTGGTTATTTTCCTTCTGCTTCTATAGGGTGGAAGATTTCAAGCGAAAACTTTTGGAATGTAGATGCTATCAATACCTTCAAAATACGCGCTGGTTATGGTTCATTGGGAGCGCAAAATATTCCCGATTACGCTTATCAGTCTGTATTTAACTTGACTTCACCTACATCGGTGAACAACCAAATCGTTCAGGGATACGCTCAGACTTCATTTGCCTTACAAGATTTACAGTGGGAGACGGCAGTTACCACCAATATTGGGGTTGACTTAGGTTTTTGGCAAGACAAATTGACAGTTTCTGCCGAATACTATACCAAATCTGTGCGTGATGTTTTGGTAGGGGTTGCCCTGCCAGCTAGTGTTGGTTTTAGCCAGCCAGTAATTCAAAATGTAGGGGAAATCAACAATAGTGGAGTGGAAATCGAAGGATTACTGCGTAACCAAACGGGTGCTTTTACATGGAATATTGGTTTTAACTTCTCGACTTTCAATAGTCAAATCGTTTCGCTGCCTAACCCGGTCGTCGGACCTTCTGTTTCCGAAGATTTGGTACGTGTTAACCGCTTTATCGAGGGCGAAGCGCCCGGCGTTTATTTTGGCTATGTGGTGGATGGAGTTTACGCTTCTCAAGAAGCGATCAACAGTGATCCAAACTTAGCCAATGATCCCGAACGCAAAGGCGCAATTCAACCCGGTGACTTTATTCGTCGCGATCTCAATGGAGATGGCAAAGTCAATGGAGATGATCAGGCGATCTTAGGTGATCCTACACCCGACTTTATTTACGGCCTCAACCTTAGCGGGGGCTATGCTGGTTTTGATTTCTCTATATTCTTCCAAGGAGTCCAAGGCAACGAAATCTATAACGTAGCTAAGTATTACAATTTGTTTTGGGCAGATGACAACAAGCTTGCGGATATCAAGCGTGCTTGGACCCCAACCAATACCGATACTGATATCCCACGTACTACTACCACTGACAACGCCAACAATGGCGCTCCCTCTTCTTTCTTTGTAGAGGATGGGTCTTATTTCCGTCTCAGAACGATGGAAATCGGTTATACACTCAATATGGAATCGGTCAGTTGGATGCGGGATCTGCGCATCTTTTTAACTGGGCAAAACCTATTTACATTGACCAAATATTCTGGATACTCTCCTGATATCTCATCTGTAAATGGTGGTCGTTCTGCTGCTAGTCCATTCTTCGGTGTGCCCTCCAATGTCAACCCACTTTTAGGTCGTGGTTTGGATGTACGTGCCTACCCCAATACGACTAGTCTCATCTTTGGAGTACAAGCCAACTTCTAATTCGACTTGATCCATTTCAAAATAATCGAATCATGATCAAAAAGTATAAAAAACTCTATATCTGCGCCTTAGCACTCTGCTTTTCTATGGCAGGCTGTACGAGCGATCTACTCAATCAGGTCAATACCAATACGGTATCTACGGGTACCTTTTGGAATGACGCCAATGATGTCAGCTTAGCGGTCAATGGTATGTACCATCCGATAACCAATACCTTCTTTTGGGGGCGGATCATCCATACTGGCGCGATTTTGCGCTCTGATGTGTTCAACGTAAGGCCATTTGGACCCAATACGGCTATGTCCACTTTCCAAGGCAATCCTGGCTCTGCCCGCTGGTCTACCGAAATCTGGCAGGAACCATTCAAAACCATCTTCCGTGCTAACTCGATTCTAGAAAATGTAAATGCCGAAAATATTCCTGATGCCGCTTCGCGGAACGGTTTTATTGGTCAAGCACATTTTATGCGGGGATTTGCTTATTGGTATTTGGTCAACCTTTATGGCAATGTGCCATTGATCACCAAAACCGCAGAGACGAATGCCGATTTCTTCCCTTCACAATCCTCTGCGGATGCCGTTTGGAATCAAATAATCGCTGACTTTGAAGCCGCCGAAACTGAATTGCCTGCCGAGTGGACAGACAATGACAAAGGCCGTCCTACCAGTGGTGCTGCTACCGCTTTTATTGGCAAAAGCCAACTTTATCAAGGCAATTGGGCTGCCGCTGAAGCTGCTTTCATGAAGATCGTCTCTAGTAATCGTTATGCTCTGCTACCCGCAGAACGCTACGAGGAAAACTTCACCGAAGGAAACGAAAACAACGAAGAGTCTCTTTACGAACTACAATACCTCGGTCAATCCGCTTTTGCATGGGGAGTAGATATTCCCGGCACAGGTAATATGGGTAATTTTCACATTGACTATGCACCTCCAGCCAAATCTCCCGATCAAAGTCACTACGTCAATACTTGGGTCAAAGACTTATTTGAAGCCAATGGCGACACGATTCGTCGTAATGCAACTATCGCATATGATTACCCCAGTGCTACGGGATACGGTGGAGTGCCTTTTGCCACAGACTTTGCTGCTGAAATTGAGTTAGCCGCAAACGAAGGCATGGAGCCTATCTATTCGCGTAAATATGCAGGTATGGATATTGGCATCCGCGAT
>JBGCFA010000429.1:0-2638 GCA_045106675.1 Bacteroidia bacterium | reverse complement strand
TCGACGCCCAAGACTGGCAATACAAAGTTCATGGGGTCCATCATGACTACCCAAAAGACAAACAACGTTTAGCCATGCCTCCTATAGGAAGTTTGACTCTTACTTCACTGATCCTTTTAGGTTTTTACTTCCTAGTCAATGATGCTGCCTTTTCGATTTTAGCAGGTTTCAATCTGGGCTATGCCTTATACCTCCTGGTTCATTACTCAGTACATGCCTTTCACAAACCCAAAAACTTCCTCAGCGTCCTTTGGAAGCATCATGCGATCCATCATTATAAAGATGACACAGTCGCTTTTGGAGTTTCCTCCCCACTTTGGGATTACGTATTTCGCACGATGCCCAAATAAGTGATCTAAAAATACCGCTCTTAATAGTTTGAGACTCAACGGCTAAAATGCTCCTTGAGTCTTTTTGCTTTGCCCAAAAATTCAATACATTGAGATTGACACTACGCCTACTTGCTTAATCTTATTCCTATGAATACTATTTCTGCTACTCCAAAATCCTTTTTAGCGCGCCTTTGGATTTACTCGCGAGAGATGTTTCCAGTCCTCATTTACATCCCTTTTGTCGTCGCACTTTACTTTTGTATGAACGCAGCCACACAAATCATCTCCGGCCACGAGGTCGTTGTGGATAGCTATGGCATAGTGGGGATGGTATCCGCTTTTTTCATGATGCTGATGATGCGGACTTTCGACGACCTTAAGGATTTTGATATTGATAAAGACCTTTTTCCTTGGCGAGCCACACCGCGTGGCGATGTTCTCAAGTCTGACATTCAAATCCTTGGCATCATTAGTTTTGTCAGTTTATTGATCGTCAATTTGCTCTTTGCCCCCAAAACATTGTGGGTCTTTGGCATCGTGATGGTTTATTTGATCTTGACCTTTTTGTGGTTTTTCAATGAAGAGATTCACCGCAAAAACCTCTACCTCACCATGGCTGATCATCAGCCTATCCCCTACTCCATCAATTTATTTTTGATTCATACTGCATTGGCTTCTGGCGGGGCTTATGACGATTTTACCTTCAACCATCTCCTCCTGCTTTTCATTTTCACCCTACCCGTTACAGCTTGGGAAACCTCTCGTAAAATTCGCTCAGAGGACAAAGAGACGCATTACGAGACTTTTTCGCTCCTTTTTGGCACCAAGCCGGCGACCTGGATACCATTCATCTGCCTCCTACTGACTGGCGGCTTAGGGCTTTATATTGGAGACTCACTCGGCTTAGATTTGAGCTATACTGCGATCACGATTGCCTTGATCCTTTTTGTCTGTTTCTACTATGTTCGCTTTCTCCTCAAACCGATCCACGAGTACAATATCCTGACTCCCATTGCCATGATTTTTTCGGTCCTCCTATTTATCAATCTCATGGTACATCTGCTGATGAACGCTGAGATTAATTGGCAAATTTGATGAGCCTCATCACGGCTCATGTAGCAATCGCGCAAGGACTTAGCAAAGAGGATATTGGAGGAAAAGCCTTCCATCTCTTAGAGATGTATCAGGCAGATTTGCCCCTACCTCCCTTTTTGATCCTGCCTCGCAGAACGCTTGCCTCTATCCTTCTACCCATACGGTCGGAGATGGAAAAAATATGTGATGGATTGACTAAGGCTCCAGAACAAGAACTTGCTCGTTCTGCGCAGCAGCTAAAGCAAATGATCCTATCTCTCCAGATCAACCCAACTGAGATAGCACAAATACATAAAACTTGTCGAGCATTTTTTGGAAAAACATACAAACTCGCAGTTCGCTCCTCTGGCATCGGTGAAGATGGACAAAACACCTCTTTTGCGGGTATTCATGAAACCGAACTTTATGTTGACAAAGCCAATCTCGCAACTAGCATACTCTCAAGTTTGTCATCTGCTTGGAGTTTCCCCGCTCTTGCTTATCGCCTTGCAAACGATTTGTCTTTAAGTCAGATTCAATATGCCATTGTCCTGCAACAGATGATTCCAGCGACACGCTCAGGAGTCAGTTTTTCGATGAATCTCCAAGGTAATATGGCGGATATGCTGATTGTGGCTGGTTTTGGTTTAGGAGAAGGTATAGTCAGTGATCAGGTAGAGACGGATGCCTTTGTGATTGATCGGCAAAGCAAGACGATCCAAACACAGATCAACCCCAAAAGCAGTCAAGTCGGCTATGAGCCTGATCAGGGACTTCACCTTCAAGCCCTCTCTGAGGAACTTCGCGACCAAGCAGTCTTGAGCGAGCAAGAGGTTTTGACCGTTTCCGATTTCACCTTCCGAGCGGAGCAATTACTCCAGCAGCCCGCTGATATTGAGTTTTCCTTCGATGAGCATGGCAAATTCCATATGCTTCAAATGCGACCTATTTCCACAATCAAGGCCGATGAACTTCATATCCTAGACAATACCAATATCGTTGAGAGTTATCCTGGTATAAGCTTACCTCTTAGTTTTAGTTTTGCGCTGAATGCCTATGAAAAAGTATTCAAAGGAGCTTCCAAAGCCTTTTGGGTAAGTGATAAAAAAATCGAAAGATACTCTGAGGTATTATCTCATTTACTAGCTCATGCATATGGTCGTGTTTATTATCGACTGGACAATTGGTATCGCATGATGGCTTTGGTTTATAGTTCCAAAAGCTCCCTCGAT
>JBGCFA010000428.1:0-7686 GCA_045106675.1 Bacteroidia bacterium | reverse complement strand
TTACAAACAAGAGCACCTAGCCAGACGAACCAAATATTTCCATCCAATCACGGAATACCAAGCAAAAATCACCGATTTGTTGTTCCTCCCTCGCTCTATGCCCGACTCTGAAAAAAAGCAATGGATAGGTTGAACCGTCCTAAGCTGTGCGCCTAGCTCTTTTTTCGAAATAAACTCTCGACTCTAAATTACCGTTCCCATCCGCAATTTTAGCTGCGGCAAATTTGCTGCAATAGGCGTATCTTCATTGTCTCGAATTAAAACTACTGAGATGATAAGGATACGCCTTTCTAATTTGCTACTCGTTTTACTTTTTTCGCCATTGCATGCGAACCTAGCCTCCCGCCTGCTAAGCAGGAATTTATTCGGCTGGATCCCGCCAAGGCTGCGCAAATCGCAGATTCTTTGGAAACGGCCATCAGTACGACTTTAGCGGAGGGACTCGAACTAAAACTTTGGGCTTCCGACTCACTATTGGCTGATCCGGTGGCTTTGACCATCGATAATCAAGGCCGAATCTATACCACTCGTACCCATCGCCAAAAAAACTCTGAATTTGATATCAGAGGACATCGCGATTGGATGACCTCTTCTATCAGTTTGCAAAGTGTAGAGGATCGCCAAGCGTTTTTGCGGACGGAGTTTGCAACTGAACGCTCAGACTCCAACCTCTGGCTTGAAGATCTCAATGGAGATACGCTGCATGATTGGCGCGACTTAGCGGTACAGCAAGAAGAAGTTTACCGTATTTGGGATGAGTCGGGTGATGGTGTGGCTGATGTGGCCCAACTTTATACCCGCGACTTTCAAACCGAAGTTACTGATGTGGCAGGAGGACTTTTTGTGCATGAAGAAAACGTTTACCTCGCCGTTGCTCCTGATCTCTGGAAGCTTGAGGATACAAATGATGATGGGGTCGCTGATAAAAAAGAATCCCTAAGTCATGGTTATCAGACCCATATAGGTTTTGGTGGACATGGTATGTCAGGCGTTACGATGGGGCCTGATGGTCGCATTTATTGGGGGATTGGCGATATCGGATTCAATGTTGTGGACAAAAAGGGTAAGCGTTGGGCTTACCCCAACCAAGGTGCAATCCTCAGATGTAATCCCGACGGTTCTGACTTTGAGGTCTATGCTGCTGGCCTACGCAATACACATGAGTTTGTCTTTGACGACTATGGCAATATCATCAGTGAAGACAATGACGGCGATCATCCCGGCGAAATGGAGCGCCTTGTCTATATCACCCATGGATCAGACGCAGGCTGGCGGACCAATTGGCAGTTTGGTAAATACACCGATCCCGACAACAACAATTACAAAGTTTGGATGGATGAAGAGCTTTTCAAGCCTCGTCAAGAAAACACCCCCGCTTATATCGTACCACCGATCAAAAACTATCATTCTGGCCCTACGGGCATGATTTATAATCCCGGTACAGCCATCAGCGAAAAATATCTCAACCATTTCTTTATTGTCTCATTTAGGGGCTCTCCGAGCAATTCACCGCTTTATGCGTTTCAGCTCAAACCAGAGGGTGCGGGTTTTGCATTTGATGGAGACGAAGTCATGATGCAAGGAGGCGTTCTCCCGACGGGAATAGAAGTCGGACCTGATGGCGCTTTGTATATCGCGGATTGGATCGACGGTTGGGGAACCAAAAATTATGGTCGTGTATGGCGATTAGATGATCCCATTGCTGCTCAATCAGCGATCCGTAAAGAGACAGAAGCCCTGATCAAGGCTGATTTTGAAGATAAATCACGTGATGAGTTAAAAACGCTCTTAGGTCATGTAGATAAGCGTGTTCGTCAAAAAGCTCAATTTGCCCTTGTCAAAGAAGGAAGTAGAAGTGCTAAAATCTTTTTATCCGTCGCGCAAGATGAGCAAAACCCACTAGCTCAAGTACATGGATTATGGGGCCTCTGGCAATTGAGTCGGCAAGATCAAACTCAAGCGGCTAAGTTGACGGCCTTTTTGAAGCATAGTAAAGCGGAGCTTCGGGCTCAAGCGGCTAAGATTTTGGGCGATATCCGTTATAGTGCGGCGGCTTCGGAGATCGTAGGATTGTTAAAAGATGAATCGCTTCGTGTTCGGTTTTTTGCGGCTGAAGCCTTGGGACGTATGGAGTATGCTGCTGCTTTGCCAGAAGTCCTGAGCATGTTGGAAGCCAATAATGACGAGGATATTTATCTACGACATGCGGGTATTCTCGCTTTGTCCCGGATGGGGCAGGCTGAAACTTTGGTTGGCTTGGCGCAACATGAAAGTAAGGCTTTACGCACCGCAGCCGTTGTGGCGCTCAGACGTATGAAAGACCCTCGGATATCTGCCTTTTTGCAAGATCAAGATGAATATATCGTCCTTGAAACAGCTCGTGCCATCAATGACGACTTTTCGATAGATGGGGCAATGCCATATTTGGCAGCCTTATTGGAAACTACTCAATCTCAAAACGAGGCACTGATCCGACGTATTATTAACGCTAATTCGCGCTTAGGCAAGGCTGAAAACGCTCGTTGGCTAGCCCAATATGTACAAAACGAATCTGCTCCCTTAGAGATGAGAGCCGAAGCTATGTCAGTGCTAGGCGTATGGGGAAAACCATCAGTTTTGGATCGAGTAGATGGCCGTTACCGCGGTCCAGTTGAGCGTACTCAGGATGAGGTCCGACAAGTAAAATCTTATGCAAGGCCTCTCTTTGCGGGTTTGTTGAAACATCCATCGCCCATCATGCGCAAGTCTGCTATCGATGCTATCGGTAGACTCAAATACACCGAAGCCTCCAATGATTTGCTACGAATCGTCCAGCGCGACAGAGATATTGATACACGCTTAGCGGCACTCCGAGCCATGAAGCGGATGGCTGCGCCCAATCTGGAAGAGACCCTTAATACTGCTTTACGAGATAAATCAGAACGAGTACGTTCTTTTGCTTTGGGCATGGTCCCCAATTTAGATTTTGCACCAGAGAAAAAGGTCGCTTTACTACAAACCAGTCTTTCTCGAGGGACTACGACCGAAAAGCAGGCTGCAATTGCGACTTTGGGAGATTTACCTGCTGATGCGACTAAAGCAGTATTGATGGGTTTGTTTAGCAAGCTCAAAGCAGGGCGTTTGGCGGCTAGCCTCGAACTAGAATTGATTGAAGCAATGAAAGCTAGCGGTGATCCTGATATGGAGACTGCCTTGATCGCTTTTGAAGCAGCGCGAGCCGATGAGGCTCCTTTGGTCCTGTATGCAGCTGCGCTGAACGGTGGGGATCAACGCGCAGGGCGCAATTTGTTCAGACGTAATTCTACCGCTCAGTGTATGCGTTGTCATGCCGTGGGTGATTATGGTGCGTCAGAAGTGGGGCCTAATCTCGGAGGGATTGCTAAACTACTGAGTCGTGAGCAACTATTAGAAGCCTTGGTTGATCCGAGTGCGAGACTTGCGCCCGGCTATGGGACCGTGATGTTGACCCTAGACAATGGCGAAAAACTCAATGGCCTATTGCTCGAAGAGACTAAGACTGAGCTGAAGCTGCAAGGCAGTGAAGCAGAACCCATCCGGATGCCTAAAGCACGTATTGCTCAGCGTCGGGATGCTCCTTCGGCTATGCCACCTATGGGCAAGGCACTCAGTATGCGAGAGTTACGGGACTTGGTTGCCTTTTTGGCGACTTTGAAGTAGGGTTTAGAATTATTTTAGCCTCTGCTCGCAGAGAACCTTCGAACCGAAGGGAGAAGTCTCAGATTTTTCAATAATCGAATGGAGAAGTTTCAGACCTTGCAAATAGTATATTGAAAGGTCTGAGATTTCTCCTTTACTCTATCCTGAGAAGTTTCAGGTGATTCGGTTTTTTTTATTGAGAAGTCTGAGATTTCTCCTCGCTTTGCTCGTTCGAAAGCGCGTTCCGCGCAGCGGGAGTCTCGACCCAAGGCCCTCGAAATCTAATTGCCAAAAAGCTTTTTGAAGAAGCCTCTGCGTCCTTTGCCATTGTCTTCACTCTGCCCGGAAGCTTTTTGTATCTTTTTCTTATGGCGTGTTTCCAACTCTTCGACGGAGTCTTCGAGGGCATGGATGAGATATTCGTTCTCAGATATTTTGGCGGCTTCTAATGCAGCCTTAAAGGCTTCTAATGCTTCTAGAGGCATTAGTTGATTTTGACGAATGGCTCCAGACTGCTGATAACAAAGGGCAACTTCATATGCGTCATCAATGCCGTCATAGATCTCCGCGGCGATGGTATAAGTCTTAGCTGCACCGCCCAATTCGCCTAGTTTCTCATAGAAATAAGCCAATCTTTTGCCGTTGAGACCGGCCTCTCTTTGGTCTTCAGAAGCGCGAAAAGTTTTAAATGCAATCTGTTGATGCTTGATCGCGCCCTTGAGATTACCTGTCTGGCTGAGAATGCGCGCCAATCTATTGCGTACTTCGGCTTCAGCCATCGTCTCATCGAGGGCTTGGTATTTTTCTAGTGCAATCTCATAATTGTCTGTCGCTTGGGGCATATCTTGCTCTGCCATCATCAGATTGCCAAAGCCTGCATAACAATCGGCTAAGACCTTCTCGTTCCCGGATAGGGTAGCTGCCTCTAAAGCCTTTTGAAAATATACGCTCGCCTCTTGACTGCGTAAGGCGGCCTCTAATATCTGACCGATACGTGCCAAAGCTGGTCCTTGATCTACGCCTTCTTCAGTAGCATTGAGTTTGGTGGCCAAGTCTGCAAGCTCTGTATAGGGAGTCGTTTTTGTATTATCACGGGGATTGAAAAAGTGAAAGACCCCCGCCATCGAATGGAGAAAGTCTGGCGCTTCGGCCTCTATTTTCTGGTATAAATGCTGATCAATCCAGTAGAGTGATTGGTAGCTGATATTTCCCTCTGTCAAAGAGGCTCCATTTTGGGCAATGTCAGCGATTAATTTTGCCTCGCCATCGATAATCTCTCCTAGCAAGCTACCTTCTAGATTCGCAATATGGATCAGGGCTGATAACTCCTTCGCCTCTTGCAACTCGACGGGTACTTTGGCTTGTAGGGCCTCGCCCAACGATTGGACTTGGGTTTTGCTGAGGTCAAGTAAGACGGGTTGCAAATCGGCGCGGGTATTGATGGCATTTTCGAGTAATTCGTCTCGAAAACTACTATCATCAAATACGGCCAAAGCTTGGAGGGGGCGTTCTGCTTGCAGGCATTCTGTAAGCGCTTCGAACTGACTTTCGTTGTGTGCGTTGATATCAGCAGGTCTTTCCATGCTCAAAGATACATTTCTCTGATTAAATTTTGACAGTGAGTTGATGGCTTTATAACCATTTACGCCGCCTAAAATATACCAGCATACCGATGATCAAAGCAAGGATCAGCCCCCAAAAGGCAAAATAACCATTACGCCAAGCTAGCTCGGGCATATACTTAAAATTCATCCCGAAAACGCCCGCCAAAAAGCTGCAAGGAATGAAAATGGTTGACATGATCGTAAGCACCTGCATGATTTCATTCATGCGTTGACTCGTGAGAGATAGTTGGAGATCGTGGAGATTGGCCAGCAAGTCGCGATTGGTGTCCAAATTGTCGGTAACATGGAAAATTTGGTCGCGGAGGTCAAAGAAGTATTTACGAGTGATTTTGCGTAGTAGCGGATGCTCCGAACGACTAAGTTGATTGATCACTTCTTTGAGTGGGTTGATGGCTTTGCGGAGATGGAGCAAATCCTTTTTGAGGGTTTGGATAGAACGGAGATTTTTAGGATTAGGGTCCTCTTCTATCTGGTCTTCCAATTCTTCTAAGCGTTCTCCGAAGGAATCTAAAATCTCAAAATAATGACTCACAATCACGTCCATCAATGCAAAAAGTAGGTAGTCGGCACTCGCCTTGCGAACGCGTGAATCAGCTGTGTTGAGACGAGAACGGACAGGACTAAATACATCTTCACTCTTTTCCTGAAAACTCACGACCCAGTTTTCTCCTAAGCAAAAACTTACCTGCTCTATTTGGATTTGGTTTGACTCGCGATCAATGTAGAGCATCTTAATGACCAAAAATAAGTAATGGTCAAACTCTTCTACTTTGGGTCTTTGTTGGGTATTGGCGATGTCTTCTTGGGTGAGATCATGGATTTTGAAGTGAGAGGAGAGGGTTTTGATGAGTTGAGTATCATGTACTCCGTCAAGGTTAAACCACGCGATCGGACGTTCTCCAGCATGTTTTGGCGCAAGTTTCGATATGTCAAATGGATTTTGTTCTTCTATCTGTTTTTGATCGTAATGGCAAGCGCTGAGCACTGCCGCTTGATCGACATCTTGGCCCACATATACCACTGTACCAGGGGCAAAATCCGCTTGATGAGCCGCACTTTGAGGGCTTGTAAAACTCGGGAAGCGTAATTTAGACATGCTGTTTAGCTTTTTGGGGTTTGGTCTCCTTCGAAGAACGCGAAAATCTCTACGCTGATAAATTGATCATTTTTAAACTCTACATCACGCATACAGCCCTCATGCTGAAAGCCTAATCGTTGTATGGCTCGTTGGCTTGCTTGGTTTTTTGATTCGACCAAGGCTTCGATACGATGAAGATTCATCTCTTTAAAAGCATAGCGAAAAATCTCTGGAGCGGCTTCTTGAATATAACCTTGTTTCCAATAGTCAGGTAACAACCAGAGACCAAACTCTGCTTTACGGTGCTGATGCTCCCATTCATTGAGGCCAAGAGCACCCAAAAATACTTGATCTGTCTGCCGGATCATGGCCCACCAGATACCAGTCTGCTCTTTTTCAATTTTGGCGTACCAATCCATTTGCTCCTTGGTTGCCTCGAAACTGTCATAGGAGACACCATAATAACGGATAACCTCCGGATGGGAAAGCCCTGCAAAGATGGAGGGATGATCCTCTGACACAATAGGCCGGATCAAAAGACGATCAGTAGTAAAGCTTGCGTGCATATTCGAGCTGGATTAACAGATAGCTAAGGCTTAAAAGAAGCATTTTTTTTTCATACTGAAACCTTCTTTCCCGATATGAGAAGTTATTGATATTTGTCTGTATATGTCAAGTTTCTGATTGTCAGTTGCTTATGGCCTTGCCGAACGTTTGGAACCATGCTTGCAACTTCAGTAGTGTAATCGTTTTCGCCTAATCATAAACTTAGATACCATGCATACGCTCTTGATCCACACTCGAAATACAATGATGGGACTTAGTCTTGCCTTCTTACTTACAGCGGGCACGATGGAGACAAGCTCCCCTATACATACGCTGTTGCGCGATCTGGTCAAAGCTGATAGTATCAGTTGGCAGTTGGTCGAGCAATATGATCCTTATCATGGAGGGCATACACAACGCACTTCACAAAAGACGCGGCCCGAATTAACGCTAAAGGCTTTAGGCGGCTTTAAGGAGTTATCTGCTGACCCGGTCCGGGAAGGAGAATGGATAGTCGATATAAACGAAAAGACCATTCATTTTGTATACACCCGGATCGACGGTCGGTTGGTAAACAAACCCATCGAAGGTCCAACTTATACGGTCAAGTCTTATGATGAGGCGCTACTAGTCCTCACCCAGCAAGGCCGACATGGTATGGTTGAATTGCGCTATCAGGCCTTAGCTCAAGGACAATAATCGAGGTCTCAGACCCATCATATATATAAATCAAAAAGCGTCGCCCATAAGGCGACGCTTTGTTTTATCTGAAAGTATAAT
>JBGCFA010000427.1:0-36113 GCA_045106675.1 Bacteroidia bacterium | reverse complement strand
AAAACCCGCTAGCACCTTTGAAGGGGCGTTTGCGGAAGGGGATGTTTCAACTCGAAAAGCAATGCTTTTGACTCAACACGGAAATTGTTAAAGAACCAGAAAAATCCTTTTTGTTTGGTCTAACGACTTAATTCATGATTTAAGGGTTTCGCGTATGGATGCTGCAATGTCTAAGCGTAGTTTCGTGACCTTTACACAACTCTAATACGCTTTCATGCCGTCCATATTAATGCTCGGTCGTTTTCTCCCTAAGCTCCATTCGATTCGTGATTCGATACTCGAGCTTTCTACCGCCAATATTTATTGCCATAAATGGGTGGATTTTGAACCCGATATTATTATCCCTCTCGCTAAGGATAAAAATGCACAGATCGTGATCGTTGACCTTAGCTCTTACTTACAGAATGTAAACAAACTGCTGGATAATCTGCAGCATAATGCACTCTCGCAAATGAAGATTGTAGTCATACATTTTTATGAAGGCTCGGTTTTGAACGCGCTGAGAAGTCGTTTTCCTCAAATGCATTTTTTATCTATAAAAGAGGTTGATACTCAATTATTGCCCATAATCCTTAGCCTTTCAAATACTGTTTCCCTGTCTTATAGGTGATTCACCTATAAGACAATTTCCGGAAAAGCCTGATTCATCTGCCTCCTTCAACTGCTACCTTTGAGATGTTGCCAAAGCCGCCCTTATGAGATTATATAGAAAGTATCCTGAATTAGTAGCTGTATTGGAGATGGAGGAGTCAAAGAAGAAAGTATTGATACCTAAGGGTATTCGGAAAGTATATTTTATATCAGCCAATCCAGCTGATAGGCATTTACTGCAACTAGCAACTGAAGAACTTAGTCTTGAACTGGAATTTGTCTTTTTTAAGAATGCAGAGGATTTTTTGCAAGGTTTGCAAGAAGGAAAAATCCCAATTGGTCATAAGGACATTCTATTCCTTGATTATTTTCTAATCCGTAAATCTGGCTTAGACTTACTCAAAGCCATACGTCTCGACACTCGTTTTGCAGACTTACCTGTTTTGATGATGGTGCCAGCAATGTTTGATCAAATATTGCAAGCGAGTTATGACGAAGGAGCCAATTGTTGTATCCTCATGCCCGTTGATTTTTATGAGTTGATCACTACTCTCAAAGGCGTATTGAGTTATTGGAACTATATGCTGCGATAAAAATATTTATTCCCATTAGTGGAATCACACTTCCAATTAGATGAAAAAGGTCTCCAATAGGGGGCCTTTTTTATATTTAGGATTAGCACGAATCATATGTAACTATTACTCCATCAAGTGAACTTTAGTTGGAGCACTCCTTTTTTCCCTCCTCGGTAACGCTTCCATCCAGTGCTTTTCTCTTTGAGTTTGTCTAAGGGACTCTCTTCGGCTTCTGTCAAGACTAGTTCTAATTCGATCTCTCCCTCAATCTGCCAGCTCAATTGTCTTTCTCCCTGCTGTCCATTACTAGAGACTAAAATACTCCCCTTTGGCGTATGATAGCGGATACTAAAGTCCGCCAATTTTCCTAATTGGGGTTTCATCTCGAGTACTTTCCCTCCGGGAACGAGGGGTTTGATGCCAAGAAAACACATTGTCAAGGAGAATAGCGGTGCCATGGCAGCATGACTCCATTGGGCCTTGCTATCTGCTTTGACCTCCCAATCTTCTTGCAAACTATTGTTGAGTAAAACGGATGGGAGATGGGCCCACTTCTGTGTCAAGTCTTGATAGATACTTTGCGTCTGATTGGCTTTAGCTAAGGCCCAATACCTCCAGCCAGCATTTGCTGGGAAAGCTTTAGCGTAAGATTCGCTTGGCGGTGAAACGAGAATTTCTGTGGCTTTTTGGGAAGCGTTCTGCGGGCAGAGATCATACAAAATTGCCAAGCTTAGAGAGCGCTCATCAAAATGAGATTCTTGCGTTCTCCAAGGGAGATTAGCTACAAAAATTTGCTGCTCCTTATCCCAAAATCGTCTTTGCGTATTTTTTAATAATTGGTGAGCAAATGCCAAAATCTTGGCTTTCCACTCGTTTTCGCCTCTAAGTTCACAAAGAGGTGCCAAAGCATATAGACAAGCCGCTACCGCATAAAGATTAAAGGCACATTGCTTATCTCCTTGGTCCGTATAATAGTTGTCCAGCCAAACGGTCGGTACACCAATATCTTCGACTGGCAGCAAACCATCTTCCCTGACCAGAGTACTTAAATAATCAAAGAAGCGCAGCAGACGAGGAAAACTCTCATCTAAGGGGCTTGGGTCAGCCGTATATTGATAATAATGCCAGTTGTCAAAGCAAAAAGCAATCCCATGATCCAAGAGTGGCCCCCAAGGAGTTAGGCCTAATTGCCGTTGCGATATACGCGCCAAGCGATCGTAGGCAGGCCAACAATCTAAGAAATAGCCATCCAGCGTAATCCCCTGACTAAAAGTTCGAATATATCGTGCCGCAAGTTGATACTCTCCCATGATCCCGCAAAGGACATGAATCACATGGCCAACATCGCCGCTATATTGCTGACGCTCTCGGCCCATGCCATCGACGATCGTCTCTTGTGCATTGTTATTGAGGGTATTGAGCGTAGCCGAGGCCAATTGCTGTAAACTTGCTTCTTTGAGTTGTACCAAAGCAGTATGAGGCCAGGGGAAATGTCTGCGACGAACGCCTACCTCACTAATGATGACTTCACCCGCGCCGGGATGAATATGGAGCTGTAGCCAACGCAGGGATTCATAATCAAAACATTCAAAACGGCGCTTTTGCCCATCAGAGATAAATCTTGTCCAAGCATTGAAATGTGAATTTATGATCTCTGAACGATTGGGATCATGGGCTTCCTGCACCAATAATTCTATTGTAGTGCCAGCAGGAGCTTCGATAGTGAAATAAGGCCAACCAACCATCTGTTCCCCCAATTCAAAGGTGAGGACGGAGCCGTCTGTGACGGAACGCTTTAGTCGCCAACTTTGCTTACTGAGCCTCTCGACTGATACAGCATGGCCTACTTCATAAGCTTGCAATACCTTCATGTCAAAATATAGCCTAGGATCTTGTCGCCAATGGACATAAAATGAATTTGATAGATGTTTGATCGGTACCAATTGCTCCTGAAGCATGGGTACTGATCGCTCGCGCATCGGTTTGCTCTTGCCTGAGAGGCTGATATCGCCGAGGTAGTCAGGATAGTGCGTGGCTAAGGCCGGTTCATTGGGATCTGCATCTAGTTCAAATGCGGGCATCCAACTTTCGTCCGGTTCAAAACCGTTTTCGGTCCAACCGTAAGGATAAAGTCGAGCATCAAATTCTTCCTGCAAGGCTCTTAGATACCAGCGTTTGTACTGGCCCGGCCGCCAACTAGTAGCCACTTTTGTATCCCAGTCTATATCAGACACTAGGATTTGGCGTTCGCCACGGGCATACTCTAAAACTAGATAAAACAAAAAACCGGCTTTGCCTCCAGGCCATGTCCCATCTCCATGGCCATAATAAAGCACCGTAGCGCCTAGGGTATTGCTCCCTTGATTGAGAACTTGGCTAAGATCGACAGGGTCTATCTCTGGGTACCTTGGGTCGGCTGGGCTAGGGCCAAATTGGATGCGCTGCCCATTGAGGTGGAGGATATATCGACTATCGCCCATGATCCAACCTTTGGCGGAGATTAAGCCTTTTTTGATCTCCATGCTGCGCCTGAAAAGGACAAATGTATTGGCGAGAGTTCGGCCAGAAGGAAACCAAATCCATTTTGCAGGCTTGAGGTCGGGTAAGGATTCAAGCGGAGATTGGGGCTCAGGGTAGGGGATAGAGGACGCTTTGGTCTCTGAACCTAAGGCTAAACCAGAAGCGCCTAATGCTCCTGTCTTTAAAAATTCACGACGATTCCACATCTAAACAAGATACGGATTGTCGGCTTTGAAGCCATGGGGGAGTTGAGGTGGACCGCTGCGCGGAACGCTTGAGCCTTTAAGTAAGTACCCAGTATTAAGTATTAAGTATCAAGTACAGAGACTGCTAAAGTGTTGATTTTCAGTATATCTCTGTACCTAGTACTTTGTACTTAATACTGTCTTACTACTTAGTTTGGACGGCTTTTTACTTCTTGTCTATAACCAAATAAACCCAGTTTTTTGACTGCCAATTCGACACTTTCTGGCACCATTGGTTCCCAGCCGCTTTCGCCTTTTCTGATCATACTAAGCACTTGATCGGAGGTAATATGCATCAAGTCAGTCCTGATCTCATTTAAGTCTTCTATTTTGTTATTGTCAAAGAGATAACGGAAGAGGTTATATTTTTCAGGAGGAAGTTTGAAATTCTTACATGTGTACAAAATCTTTTCTTCCTCTAAGAAATAAGGATAGACGTACAACTTTACGTTTTGCCCAAATAAGATCCCAAAGGCTTCTAAAATCCCTCCATTGAGGTTGGCATAATAGCGTTCATCGAAGATGGACTCTAAGTTGAAGACACCCAAAATGATCCCAATCTTACGCTTACGGGTAAACTGTGTCAGATACGAGATCAAGCGATAGTACTCTTTGAAATTAGAGACCATCACCGTTTGCCCTAAGGAGGCAAGGATATCTACTCGATCTAGAAAATCTTTGTCGTCTATGGTTCCTTGTTCCGGGTCTAGTAAGTTGCTGAGGGTCAATTCTGTGAGGACAGTGACCCGTTCGTCTTCGACGTCTCCTTCCTGTAGAAATTGTTCTCTACCCGCCTGCAACATATCCAGATTGATGTGAGTTACAGGACGAAACCTGCCTCTAAGACAAAGGATATTTTTTTTGTAAAGTGCTTCAGATGCTTGCAAAACATCTCCGCTAGGACTAAACATAGCAGCATCAGAAATACCATTTTTGACCAGTTTGAGCGCAACCAGTCGATTGTCGAGTTTGCCATCAAAACTAGGTCCGCCAAATGAAAGCATGTCTACTTCCATGCGATCATGATCCAAGCCTTCCATGAGAACTTTGAGGAACTTGTCTATATCATCTGCATGATGAAAGGCACTATACACCAAATTTACTCCTAGGATCCCGATAGCTTCTTGTTGCCAACGTGCTTCGGGGTCTTTGAGGACCATATGTAAAATAATGTCATTGGGCTTTTCGTGGGCCTGACTTTGGAAGCGTATCCCCATCCAACCGTGGCCTTTGTTGGTTTTACGGTAATTGAGGGTTTCAATGGTATTGCCAAGGACAAAGAAGCAGGTGTTGTCAGCTCTTTCTTCCAAGCGTTCCTCAAGGAGGGTATACTCATGATTGAGCATCGTCATCAGACGACTCCTAGCTACATATCGTTTGGTCTTGCCATAAATAGCATCGCTAAACTGCATGTCATAAGCTGACATAGTTTTGGCGATTGTTCCAGATGCTCCGCCAGCTTTGAAAAAATGAGCCGCAACCTCTTGACCAGCCCCGATTTCAGCAAACGAGCCATACCATTCGCTATTGAGATTTACTTTTAAGGCTTTCTCTTGGGTTGTTAGCTCCCTGAATACTTCCATCAAACGAAGGTACGCAATGCTTTTTCAAGTTGAAATTTAAGAACGGACAGATTTTTGCTAGAAATGACATAGTCCCTAGCCAAGAATAGTTTTATGCTTTATCGTTTTGTGCTTCTTTATAGCCTTGCCTTAATTTTTGTTGCTTGTTCGCCTTCTTCTGAAATTCCTTCAACTGATTTATTAGCGGTTCAACAATGGACCGAGCAAGCTCAATTAGCTATGCAAGACGGAGAAGCTGAAAAAGCAGATAGTCTCTTGATGCTGGCTGTTGAATCCCTCGAATCAATCTATGATAAAGACAGTACTAGCAGTTCTTTACCTAATAAATTGGGCGAATTAAACTATCAGTTGAGGAACTTCAATTCGAGTGTTGCATGGTATGCCCGAGCGATACAGCAAGACTCCACCAATATGACAGCTACTTATCAATTAGCTCGTGGAGCGGTACAGATCGGGGAAATTAAATTGGCTCAGATCATGTTTCAGCAGGCGATCAGTTTAGATGAATCTGATACACTGAGCAGGAGAGTGGTACAAGAACTTAAACTTATCGGTGAAGAAACTTATGGACATGGCAATCAATTGTATGCCAAGGGCGATACGCAAAGCGGTAACACCTATCGAATTTTTGGCGTCAGTTTGCTGATGACAGCATTTGATCTTGATAGTACGCGTCAAGACCTTGCCCAGCGAATCGTCGATTATTGCTATGAAATCGGTGATAAAGAGAGTGCTGACCAATATTCTCGCTGGACTTTTAGTCAAGAATCGGTAGTTGGGAGTGAATAAGCAATAGATATTACCAACCCTACTAACCATAGACCACGGACTCTCGACTAATACAAAGCCATATCAAAGCTGATCCGGTGCTTTTTGGTGAGTGGGTGACTATGTCCCCAGAGGGTACGGAAAAGTGCAATACAAGCTTTACGGGGAAGATCCTTCATGTATTTTTTGTCGATCACGACGGCCTCTACCAATAATTTTATCGCGGCTTCTAAGTCTTCATTTTGCATGGCGATTTGTGCGGCACTGAGTTTTTTCGCAACAGGGCTTTGATCTTCCAATGGCTCCGTCATTAACTGTAAGAGAATCGTGATATCCTCTTTTCTGTCCATTTGGGCCGGGATAAAAGCAATCTCTGCTAATAAGCTTTGGGCTAACTCTGGCTCCGAAAAGATCAACTGCTTAACGAGGGCTACTTTTGCCTCTCCCATTTGTGGGTTTTGCGCCACAAATTTTTTCAGTGCTTCTGTGCCGGCTAGAGGATCTGATTCTAAGAGTTGTAAAATACTTTGATAGGCTTCTTTGGTTTCGGAAGGTAAATGTTCGTCCAACCATTTGAGAATTTGTTGGCGTGGTAGCGCACCGAAAAATTCAGCGACAATCTCACCTTTATGAAACATTTTGATGGCCGGGATACTGACGATATCGTAAGTCTTGGCAAGTTCAGGATGGACTTCGGTGCTGACCTTAACCAATTCCCAGGCCCCATTGGCCTCAGTCGCCAATTGTTCTATCGTGGGACCGAGCACTTTACATGGTCCGCACCATGAAGCCCAGAAATCAACTAGCACGGGTACTTCTTGACTCCGATCGAGGACAGTTTTTTGAAAATCGAGCATTTTATTAAACTTCTTTGCGCAATACTTCTAATGGAGGCTTACTGATGACTTCGCGGCTATTGAGCAAGCCGATGATGACGGTCAGTATAGTGATGCCAGAAAATACTTGAACGATCGGCCAAAAGCGAGGAACGAAAGTCAAATCAAAGGCAAAGTACCCTAGAGCCCAAGTGGCGATTAGGGCTAATATGATGCCTGTTCCGGCTGCCAAGCTTCCTAAAAAGGTATATTCTAAAGCATTGAGCGTTAATATCTGCTTACGAGAGGCACCCAAAGTTCTGAGCAAAACGCTCTCTTGCATTCGTTGATATTTGCTAACTATGACGGAGCCTATTAGGACCAAGAAACCCGTTGTAATGCTAAAAAAGGCCATGAAGCGCACCACGAACGAAATCTTATCTAAGATTTGTTGGATAGTGTTGATAATTAACTCAAGATCCATAATCGAAACATTGGGGTAATTCTTCATGACGGCTCGTTGAAAATCTGCCGCTTGTTGGGTGTTTTGCGTTCTTCCCACCAATACATGAAACTGGGGATAGTCTTCTAGCACCCCTTCGGGGAACACCACCAAGAAGTTGGTTTGTACGCGTTCCCAATCGATCTCGCGAAAGCTCCCGACATAAGCTTTGATGGTTTTGCCTTGTACATTGAATACAATCTCATCTCCTAAGCCAACTTTGAGCCGATTATTGGCATAATCTTCGTCTACCGAAATCAATACGCTATCACCTGGCTGCCAATGCGACATCCATTTTCCTGCGATTAAAGTTTCAGATTCTATCAGGCTGTCTCTAAAAGTAGTTCGAAATTCTCGGTTGGCGGTTCCATCAGAAATGTCCATCACCGTATCAGCGATCAATTCCTCTCGACTCATTCCATGTAGGGAATCCAAGCGCATGGTTACGATCGGTACGCGTTGCTGAACTTCTAAATTGAAATCTGTAGCGAGTTGGTATATCGAATCCTTTTGTGGGCTTTGAATATCAAAGAGCACCATATTGGGCTTTTCGCCTTCAACGGTAAACTCTACCCGACTCAATAACATATCTTGGACAAAAAATAAGGTCGCGATCATTCCTGTCCCTAAACCGATTGATACCATGAGGATCAAGGTCTGATTTTGAGGTCTAAAGAGATTGCTCAATGCTTGTCGCCATAGATAGCTCCATCCAGTTGGGAAAAAGCGTTTGGCGAGCCACATCACTAATTTGCCCATACCTACCAAAGCCAAAAAGGCAAAACCGATAAAAAGACTAAAGTATATGGCTGCTTCTAATTCCTTGACTTGCCACCAGCTAAAGGCAAAAACAAATAATCCAATCGCTCCGATCACAATCCACTGAGCGGTATCACGTCCTTGTTTCTTTTCAAAAGCGGCTCTTAAGGCCATCAAAGGAGAGACATTGCGAACTGAAATCAATGGCAGCAATGCAAACAATACTGCAATCGCCATTCCTACCAATATACCTTTGCCAAGTGCTGGCCATGACAGTGCAACTGTTGCTTCGAAGGGCAAGAAGGCTCCTAAAACAGTCGGAAGGAACAATTGTATCTGACTACCCAGAAAGGCACCAAGGATCGCTCCTATCAATCCCATGACCATGATCTGAATCAAATAGATCAAAAAAGCATCACGGCCGCTAGCTCCTAAACAACGCAAGATCGCTACTGACGAAATCTTTTCTCTGACATAGACACTGACTGAACTAGCCACTCCCACACAACCTAAAAGCAATGCGATGAAAGCCACCAGATTAAGAAAGTTGGTCATATTTTGAAAAGCAGCACCTAACTCTTCCTGTCGCTCCATCGCGGTATCGTAGCGCAAGGCCAATTGATCTAGTAGGCTGTCTTGCTCGGCGAGTTCTTCTTCAAGATCAGGCCGATCTGTAAAGCGAAAATATTTGCGATAATTTACCCGACTGCCTCGCCTGATAAGTTTAGTTTCTTCCAAATCTGCTAGAGGGATATAAACTGGTGTAGAAACCATCGCTTGCATACCGTTTTCTCCCGGTACTTGGGCGATACTTCCCGCGATCTCAAAGGTGAGTTTGCCAACCCGAATACTATCTCCAATATTGGCGTCAAATTGTAATAACAAAGAGTTCGCGACTAGCGCTCTACGCCCTGATCTGAAATCTCGACCAGCTGTAGGTGGAGTAGTTTTCATCTCCCCATAAAATGGATATTCTCCTCCCAAGGCTCTCACTTGTACCAAACGACTATCCTCAGTCTTTGGAAAATAAACCATCGAGGCAAAGCTGCGTTCTTCCGCCGATTCACCACCTAAAGAGTCTAAATAGGCCAAGGCATCTTCACTGAAAGCTCGTCTTGAACTCATCTCCAAATCAGCTCCCAGCAATTCTTTGGATTGATCATTGATATCTTTGGTGAGATTGTCGCCAAAGGATTGAATGGCCACCAAGGCTGCTACCCCCAATACGATGGAAGACATAAACAAAAAGAGGCGACTACGATTACGGCGACTATCACGCCATGCCATCTGCAGCAACCAAGAAATACGGAGGGGTTGGGATTTCATTTATTCGGCTAATTTCATCGTAAATATACGGACCATTCAACTACAAAAATCAACCGTATAGCACCAATACGTCTATTAATTAGGGAAGTTTGCATATTTTTATGCTTCGATATTTCGTATGCTTCGACTTCCCCACACATTCAAACTTAGTTCACTTTATCTGTTTTTGCTTTTTATCAATCTGTCTGCTCAAGGGCAGCTGTATATCAATGAGGTCATGACCTCCAATGATCAGGCATATGCTAGTGTAGCTGGATTTGTTGATTGGGTGGAAATATATAATGCTGGCCCTCAGGCTATTGATCTCGCCAACTACTCTTTGAGTGATGAATTAGACCGTATTTCCAAAGGGATTATTGGTTCCTCCAATCCTACGCAAACTAGCGTTCCGCCCGGCGGCTATCTCCTACTCTTTATTGATGAACTTCCAGATCTTGGTCCGAACCATCTTGATTTTAACCTCAGTCGGGCAGGGGAGATGCTTTATCTTTTTTCGCCAGATTCTAGTGTCATACTTGATTCTGTCTGTGTGCCTTTGGTTCCGGTCGATTATAGTTATGGGAGGACTTCAGATGGGGCCACTTCGTGGAACGCTTTTTCGCAAGCTAGCCCACTACAAAGCAATCTCACTGGTCAAAAACAACTTTCAAAACCTGTCTTTTCGCAAAAAGGAGGCGTATTTCAAGTTCCTCAAACGATCAGTCTTACGGCCCAAGCCGGAAGTCAAATCTACTACAGCCTCGATGGTTCTGCGCCGACTGCTAATAGTACTTTATACACAAGCCCAATCACCATTGATACCACTACGAGTCTGAGAGCAAGAGCTTATCAGGCTACTTGGGATTCGAGTTTAATCGCCACGGAGGCTTTTGTGTTCAATGATTCGACCACATTGCCTATTGTTTATCTTTCGGTTGATCCTTATGATTTCTGGGATGCAGACAGCGGTATTTACGTCAAAGGCAATAGTAATTATCAGGGAGATTGTGGCAATGGAAACTATCATGCCCCTTGGGAACGCCCCGTCAGCCTACACTATTTTGATACGAATGGAGAGATCGGTTTTCAGCTAGAAGCAGGGATTTCCATCTTTGGCAATTGCACGCGCAATTATGCCATGAAATCATTGCAAGTCGCGACCAAAAAGGCTTATCTCAGCCCAGATGTTCCCTACTCGATATTCCCTACATTGGAAGCTGAAGAATATAGGCGTATCAGACTCAGGAGCGGTGGCAATCATTGGAAGACCTCTATCTTGGGCGAAGCGATTAGTCATCAATTGGTGGAGGGCGAAGTCTCCATCGAAACCCAATCACTTTCTAGCACCATTGTCTATATCAATGAAGATTATTGGGGCATCCATAATATGCGTCACAATTATAGTGAGCATTATTTCCGCTACAAATACCCTCAATACGATACTTGTGATTTTGACATTATCCGACCTCAGCGTCAACATAGCGAGTATTTCGTCGGGAGCGGTACGGAAGACAGCTTAGCGGCGATTTTTACTTATTTCGAAAACCATAGCCCCTTCACGCAAACTGATTATCAATGGGCTGCCCAGCGTATTGACCTCAGCGAATGGATGAACTATTACGCTCTGCAAATGTGGCTTTATCCGGGTGATTGGCCCAATACTTTTTCACCAACCAATATGATCTATTGGCGGCCTCGTATCGCTGGAGGTAAATGGCGCATGGCAGTTTTGGATACCGATCAAGGCTGGGCCAACAAAAACCACAATACGGTGGATTATATGCTCAATCCGAGTTCGAGCAGTGGAGCACGTAATAGTGAAAAGGCAACGCTACTCTTTAGGCGTTTGATGGAAGTGCCCGATTTTCGGAACGAGTTTGTCCAACGCTACGCCACTCAGCTCAACTTACTATTTGATGCCAATCGCGTCAACCATATCATCGATAGTTGTGCCGCCATCATAGCCCCAGAAGTCCCTCAACACACCGCCCGTTGGGGAACTGATGGAGGCGTTGCTTCATTTTCGGCTTGGCAGACTGAGATCAACAAACTTAAAAGTTTTGCCAACGATCGCTCTACTCAGGTTTTTCAACATCTAAGAGATGCTTACGACCTTGGCGGTACTTGGCAATTGGACATACCGATTGATAGTGATGCGCATGGTCGTGTCCTACTCAATCAAAACCAATACCCTGCTCCCTACCAATATCAGGGTCAATATTTAGATTCTATTCCTTTGCTGATCAAAGCTAGTCCGATGGCTGGCTATCGTTTTTCGCATTGGTTAGAAACAGGCGAAACCACTGCTAGTTTGAGTATTAGCAGTCAATCTGACCTCACTCGCACACCAGTATTTGCCAAAGCCCGCAATGTGGTGATCAATGAAATTCACTACAATCCCAGCCAAGGTGGAGAGTATGAATTCCTCGAACTTTACAATCCTGATACACTCGCTTGGGACCTCTCTGGCTATACATTTGCCAATGGTATCGACTATACGTTCCCCGAAGGGGTGATCTTGAACCCTGACTCATATCTACTGTTATGTCGTGATACTAGCTTAGTCACGGCTGCGCCGAACGTCTGGAAAGCTAATTGGGACACTGGGAAATTAAGTGGTTCAGAACGACTTGAACTCCAAAATCCTCTCGGACAAACCATCGATGAAGTCAAGTATGACAATGAAAGTCCTTGGCCTGAAAACATAGAACAGATAAACGGCTCCTTGCAGTTAGTCGATCCCACTACCGATAATGCATTAGCCACCAATTGGATCAATGCTTGCCCTAGTCCAGGTGAGGAAAACCTTCCGCTTTGCAGTTCTCCCCAGATCATCATCAATGAAATCAATTATCAAGACGATCTCATCAAGGCTGGCGATTGGATCGAACTCTACAATCCCAATTCAATAGCTGTTGATCTAAGTCTTTGGCAGCTCATGGATCGCAATGGTCTTTATCAGATTCCTGCGGGAACGATCTTGGCCGCTGATGCATATTTAGTCTTAGCCAGTGATACAGTCATTCTTCGACAATACCATCCTGACGTGGCCAATCTACTAGGGCCTTTGCCATTTGAACTTAGTAGTGGTGGTGAAAGCGTGAGCCTACTTTCTGCTGATTGCTGTGTAATAGACGTCGTACCAATGGATAATCAAAGTCCCTGGCCTGAATTGTCTGATGACGAGGGTTTTAGCCTAGCACTGCTTGATCCAAGCCTGAACAACTATTTGCCGCAAAGTTGGACCGCTTCTAATACTTTTGGTGGGACTCCGGGTAAAGCAAATATGATAGATTGCCCATCCTCTCCTGTTTTGATCAATGAGATTAATTATCGCTCAAGCTCCGCTTTTGATGTAGGCGACTGGGTCGAACTTTATAACCCGAGCCTCTTGCCGATTGATCTGAGTGGCTGGGAGCTGCATGATGGTAATGCTTACTTTAGTATTCCGGAAGGGACGACTTTAGCTTCTGATGGCTATATCATTTTAGCCCAAGATCCTGCAAGATTTCAATCACAGTTTCCCTTTGTCGCCAATCTTGTGGGAGGCTGGAATTTTGGACTCAGTGGCAATGGTGAACGCATCGTCATCCTCAACGCAAAGCGTTGTTGGGTAGACGAGGTTGATTATAATGATTCTCCGCCTTGGCCCATTGAGCCCGATGGGCAAGGCCCTACTTTGGCCTTGATGGCTCCGAGTTTAGACAATAGTCTAGCTGGTAGTTGGGCTCCTTCGACTTGGGGCGGGACTTTGACGGGTACACCTGGTTTTGCCAATCAGATTGCAGATCCATGTGCTGCGAATCCACCGTCGATCATGATCACAGAGATTTCTTATCGTTCGGCTACAGCCGCAGACCCCGGAAACTGGTTGGAGCTCTACAATCCGTCTGATCAAAGTGCTGATCTAAGTGATTGGCTCCTGATTGATCAAGATAGCGTCTATAGTCTCCCCGGAGCTACGGTACTGGCAGCAAAATCTTATCTCATTATCGCAGAGGATGTGGGAGCCTTTCAGACCCAGTTTCCAAGCGCGACTAGTCCTGTCTTGGGTGATAGTAAACTCAATTTCAATAATGGAGGCGAACGCCTATTACTTTATAGCGATAGTCGTTGCTTGGTGGATTCTGTGGTCTATAACAATAGTTTTCCTTGGCCGCAGACTCAATCGGGAGATCATGGTATGACGATCGCCTTATTGGGCGATAGTCTGGACAATGCATTGGGCCAAAACTGGGGTTTATCCCTTAATTCGCCGGGTGAAGCGAATGTACTAGACTGTTTACCATGGTTGAGTGTGGCGGAGCCCGCTATATGGTTCAAAGCCAGCCAAGAACTGCCTAACCAATCAAGCGTTCCCCAATGGGATGACTATAGTGGCAATGGCAGGCATGCCCTCCAAAATACCTCAAGCAAGCAAGGCCTCTATGTTCAAGACACCCTCAATGGCAATGATTGGCTCAGTTTTGACGGATTATCGCAATGGTATGATGTGGCCAATGCAAGTGCTTTGCTCAATGATAGCTGTACGATTATCGCATTACATGCCAATGCTAGTGGTGCCGATGGTGGCAGTATCTTAAGTACTTCTGAAGGAGGTTTTTCGATTGGCTATGATGCGCAGGGACATTTGATTTACCCTAATAAGCAAAAAATCAGCAGTAAAGCTTGGGATACTGAACCAGTGATTGGGAGCTACTTATATGTGCCGAGTGAAAGTGTCAAGACCCGTTTAAATGGTAATTACGCTACTAGCCTAGCTTTGAAAGTAGCTTTAAATCCTGCGGATTCGGTATTTATCGCGCGGACCAAAGGCCAAGCCTCGGATACGATTATCTGGTTAGAAGCCGAATGCGGCCAGCGTGGTAGTAAATTTATGTCAGTAGCTGATGCCAATGTCTCCAATGGTGCGTATTTGGAAATTCAATCTGGCAATAACGATTACAATGCTCCCGGTGATACGAGTAAACAAACGCATTTTACCTTCAATGTTAGCAAGGCTGGAAATTATCGGGTTTATGGTTTAGTACGTGCGCCTACTGGCAACGATGACTCTTTTTGGGTCAGAATTGATAATGCTAATTGGGCCAAGTGGAACAGCATCCAGCGAAGCAGCAGCTTTATTTGGGATCAGGTACATGATGAAAACAATAGCAATCAGGCGGTGATTTTTTCGCTAAGTGCTGGAGAGCATGTTTTGAGTATCGCTTGCCGTGAAGATGGCACTCGCTTGGACAAAATTGTGATTAGCAATCAAAATTTAAGCCCTGCTGGATTTGGGGAGGATGCGAATAATTGCAACGGAGCCTCGGCTGAGAAGTTTTGGCAGGGCAGCCTTGCTGAACTATTGGTCTTCCCTAAGATACTGAGCGAGCAAGAGATCGCAGGCGTAGAATCTTACCTCGCCCTCAAATACGGTATCAGTGTGGCTGAACCTCAACTCCTGCAAAGCCCGTGGCCACTCCAACAAGGAGGTATCGGTAAAGACCTACGGATGTGCCTAGAGCAGACGAGCAGTCAAAACATAGATAGCACTTCATTATTACGCGCTACTGCTGAAGATTTGCTAGATCAGGGCGCTTATCTATTATGGAGTACCAATGGTGCTAGTCTTGACACCAGTTTGGCCCAACTAGACGTTCCCGCAGGGATACCAAAACGCTTGCCTCGGTCTTGGTATTTTCAAACTCATCACTTAAGCACTCGTGTCAGTCTCTCGATTGATCTAAATACTTCCAACGGACCGATCACAGACGTCAATGCTTGGCAATTATTGGTTTCTCCCGATAGTAGCTTTGCGGATGCCGAGATTTGGCAAGGAGATAGTATACGACTAGCAGAGGGCGTATTGGAGATATTTGGGTTGGACTTTGAGGATGATGTCTATCTCAGTTTAGGTTTGCGTGAGTATGTGCAAATTTCGGCTAAGGTGATATTATCTGGTGCATGGGATCTAAATAGTGGCTTGATGAGAGATGATTTACGGCAGGCCGCTTTGATTCCTTTGGTGGACCCCTACATCGGGGAACGCTCAATTAGATCGTCCCGATTGGATAACATGGGTAACGCGGCGATAGTGGATTGGGTGCTATTGGAAATACGCACGGCAGATGATTCGACGGTAGTGCTCTGGCAAGAATCACTCTTGCTGGGACGCGATGGCCGTTTGATGGATGTAAGGGGAGATAGTAGTTTGATATTGCCGCTAGAATCAGGAGCGTATTTTATCGCTTTGCATCATCGCAATCATCTTGCGGTGATGAGCCAGACAAGTTTTAGCCTTAGTGAAAGCAATACAGTAATTGATTTTAGGGCAATGCCGACTTATGGGGTTGAAGCACAAAAGCAAGTATCTCCGGGTCTATTTGGGCTATGGTCGGGAGATGTCAATGGGGATGGGAAGCTATCTTTTCAAGGAGCCAGCAATGATCCCACGAGCTTATTTGTCCAGATATTGAGTGCGCCTGCTAATACTGCTTTCGCTCGCAATTATGTGCTTGATGGTTACAATAATGCAGATGTTAATTTAGATGGGAAGGTGATTTTTCAAGGCGGCGGTAGTGATACTTCGCCTATATTTATCAATGTATTGAGCCATCCGCTCAATACTACTTTCGCTCGCAATTATAACTTCAATGCAAGGCTACCTTAAGATGGCGTTCAATTTGCCAAATGCCTACCATTCAAACATGAAAAAACACCATAGAAGATAAGCTGCTTAGATTGACGGCTTGATTAATCTATTTTTATCAATTGGTTGTTTTAGGTTCACATTGATGCACATACGATATCGGATTTGGGTATTTGCTTGTTTGATACTTGCTGGATTAGGGTCTGCACAGGCCCAGCTATACCTCAATGAAGTGATGGCATCCAACTCATTGGTCATTGCAGATAATGCTGGCGAATTTGACGATTGGATAGAAATCTATAATGCTGGTTCAACAGTCATCGACTTGGCAAACTATAGCCTCAGCGATGATACGCTCAATCCGCTAAAATCAATTTTACCAACGGCTTTCCCGATTCTTACAAGCGTTCCGCCCGGCGGCTATCTACTCCTTTGGGCTGATAATGAGCCACTGCAAGGCGCAAACCACCTTAACTTTAAGCTGAGTGCTTCTGGTGAATTGATTCGGTTGTATGATCCAACTGGTGCTTTGGTAGATGAGATTGATTTCGAAGTCCAAAGCAACAATATTGCCTTTGGACGGATCACGGATGCAAATCCAAATTTTGCCTATTTGGGGATGCCTACACCACTCGCAAGCAATGGTACCTTGGCGGCAGAAACTCAAGCTATCAGTGATCTCACGATCAATGAAGTGATGTCAATGCATGATACTACTATCGTGGATGCCTTTGGCGAACGCGAGGACTGGATTGAACTACACTATGCTGGCATTAGTGCAATAGATATTGGTGGAGTCTTCTTGACCGATGATAAAGATGATCTTACTAAGTGGCAGCTATCTAATAGTCTCAGCGTTCCGCCCGGCGGCTATGTACAGTTTTGGGCAGATGATGATCCAGAACAGGGGACACTACATACAGATTTTAAGCTAGACAATGAGGGAGAATGGATTGCCTTGGTACAGCGAATTGGCGAGAGCATTACGATTTTAGATTCTATCTCGATTCCGGCCTTGCCCGAAAATATCAGTTATGGCAGAGTCGTGGATGGAGTAGGGGAATTTGAACCTTTGCTCCACTTTAGTCCAGCAGCGAGCAATGTAGTTGGCACACCAATAGTACGATTGCCTGAGATATCTTTAAAATCTGGTCGATACTCTGGTGCTCAAACCGTCAGTTTAAGCTGTGCTACAGCGGGAGTTGACATCTATTATTCTACTGATGGCTCAGAGCCTAGTCAAGCAGATGCTCTTTATAGCGCACCCCTATCGATCAGTCAACACAGCAGCTTGAGAGTGCGTGCCTATAAAAGTGCTTATGAAGCGAGTCCGGTAGCGACTGCAAGTTATATGATTGATGATGGTCATAGTCTGCCAGTATTGATGCTGACGACTGATCCTCATAATTTGTTTTCAGGTAGTAGTGGCATCTATGTGGCTGGTACAAATGGAATATTAGCCTACTGTGAGGATAATCCCGGCTCACATCAACCCAAAAACTACAACCAAGAATGGGAGCGTCCAGCTCATGTCAGTTTGATGATGCCTAATGGAGATTTGCCGATTGATCATGATATCGGGATCAAAATCGGGGGCAATTGTTCGCGGCGATTTGCGCTAAAATCGCTTACCTTTTTCTTTAGAGATTCTTATAGTACAGCAGGAGATAATGAGGTGCAATATCAATTGTTTCCCAATAAAGAGATTGACCGATTCAAGCGTCTCTATTTACGCAATGCAGGAGCTGGCTTTCAAAGCAATATGCTGGATGATGCGATGATCGCGACTTGGACGGAAAATCAAATGAATTTGGACTCCCAAGGCTTTTTGCCCACCGTGGTTTATTTCAATGGCCAATATTGGGGAATTATGTGTATCCGTGAGAAGTTCGATCGCTTCCGCTTTGGCTATGAAGATCAAGATGTCAACAATGATAGCATTGATATTGTCCGTAATCCCGGACGCCTTGATGGAGGGAGAGAAGAAGCCCAACAGAGAGCTACCCAAGGTGATACACTTGCATACTCAGCTTTGAAAGCTTATCTCAAAACCCACGATGTCAATCAGGACAGTGTCTATGAGTACTTGATGAGTCAAATTGACTTTGACAATATGATCGACTTTTATATGAATGGGATCTACATTGCCCAAAAGGATTGGATCAGCAATAATGTCAAGATATGGCAAGAACGAACTGAAGGCGGAAAATGGCGATTTTGCACCTTTGATTTGGAATCTGGTTTTAGGACTGCCAATCATAATACCCTTCAACGCAGTATGAATATCAACAATGCGTTAGGCAAGAATCGAGACGCCGCGATATTTTTTAGAACCTTAATGCAGCAACGAGTTGACTTTAGAGCGGAGGCCCTCCAGCGCCAAGCTACTTATATGGAACTCGTTTATGATAGTGGGCGATTTGCTGATATTGCGGACAGCATCAAAGCTTTAGTGGATAGTGAAATCCCCGCTCATGTGAGCCGTTGGCAATCGAGTGGTGGTTTTAGTCAAAATACCTACAACAATTCGTTCAACTCACGCAAAAATTTCGTCAATAGTCGCAAGCCAGAATTGCGCACTGATTGGGTCAATTATTTCAACCTTAGCGGCACTTATCAGCTAAGTATTCCTCATGACGAAAATTCATACGGCAATGTTGAGTTTCATAGTAATGGCTATGAGGTGCCTTACAATTATACGGGGCAATATTATCAAGGTCTTCCGATTAAAGTAGTTGCCGTACCTCAAGAGGGTAGTGTTTTTTCGCATTGGTTAGAGAGTGGTAGTACCCAAGATACCATTGAGTTTGTGAGTACTAAGGATACTACTTTAACGCCGATCTTTATTCCGGGGCCTAAGATCACGGAGATTCACTATCATCCAATCGATAATCCGGATGCGGAATTTATTGAAATTTACAATCCACATACTGTCGCCTACGATCTCCATAACTATCGTTTGAGTGAAGGTGTCGAAAAGACCTTTCCGCCGATCTCTATTCCGGCAAAGGGGTATATATTGATCGCCAAGGACTCGACGCTCTTTACTGGTCTGGGCGTGCCCGTACTCCAATGGCAAAACGGTTCTCTCAGCAATAGTGGTGAAAATGTCCGATTGCTCACTCCTAATGGTGTTTTGCAAGATGAGGTGGATTATAATGATAAGTTCCCTTGGCCTGAAGCCGCAGATGGGGAAGGAGGATCATTGATGCTCATTGCTCCATATCTAGATAATAATGAACCACAGAACTGGAAGACGTGTTGCGGAGCTATTACGCCCGGCCAAGACAATGAAGTGATTCGGCACCCCGGCGGGGGAGCGCCAAATCTTAGTCTTTGGCTCAAAGGCGATCCTGCTACCATCGAACGAGATGCCGGTGGAAGCGTTCGCCGCTGGCGTGACCAAAGTGGCCTCGGCAATGATGCTACTCAAGTCGAAACAAGCCATCAAGCAAAGTTTCTCGATACGCAGATCAATGGCTATGGCGGGCTGTATTTTGATGGCGCTAATGATTGGATGAAACTCAATGCGCTTGCTTCTACACTGAGCGATAGCAGTACTATTTTCGTAGTGATACGGCCGGAGACGGA
The DNA here is from genome assembly GCA_045106675.1 of Bacteroidia bacterium. Taxonomy (GTDB): domain Bacteria; phylum Bacteroidota; class Bacteroidia; order J057; family J057; genus JBCAWW01. The sequence goes on along the minus strand of JBGCFA010000427.1, from coordinate 16,228 downwards.
TAGCGATGATGGCTATTATCTATCTTCACATTTAGGAGGTAGCAATCGTGTCAAGTTTGGTACAAGAGCTAATGGTGAGTTGATTTTTGATGATGATTCTCCCTCTTTGAGTAGCGATATTTACGATCAAAAGCCTGTATTTATCAGTATGAAGCATTATCCCAACGATAGTGTGGCGGCTTGGGTTGAGGGGCAAAAAGTGAACTCATGGGTTGGCTTTAGTAGTAGCGGAGCAGATCGGGTTTCCTTAGGACAAGAGTTCGATGGCAGTGGGGGAGATGGTGAAACTTCCAATCACTGGCGCGGTCTATTGGCAGAGCTTATCGTCTATAAAGGTGTATTGGAGCAAGGTGAAATGGATTCGATTCAAAGCTATTTATCGATTAAGTATGGCCTTGATTTAGCAGTAGCAGCGCATCAATTCTATCAAAATGCTGAGTTTGGGCATGATCTTGTCGGTTTAGCTAAAGCTGAATCTACTCTCTGTTTCAATCATATGGCGAGTTGTAATCAAAATGATGATGCAATCCTTCGACTCGAAAATCCTCGTGATCTAGATGAAAATGAATACCTAATTATCGGCCACAATGGCCTTTCCGCAGATGCTTCCCATTTGAGTCCTGATGCTCCTGCTACTTTTGGGCAGCGAGCTAGACGGATCTGGTTTGTGGAGGCCGATAGTCTCGGAACGCTTGATTTGGGCTTTGTTTTGGAAGGCAGAGGTTTCAATCTCACCGACCCGCGACATTGGGGCTTGATTATGGCTTCTGATACAAACTTTGTCAATGCGAGTATTGCGGGTGCTTGGCCAGTATTAGAGGAGGATACGCTTTGGTTTCGAGGGGTGGAATTGACTGACAGTAGCTACTTTGCCTTAGCCTATCGACCAGACTTTAGCCTTTTACAAGCTAAAGCAATCTTAGGGGGAGCTTGGCAAACTGTTTCCAATCTGATGCGAGATGATTTGAGAGCAGCTTCTCTATTGCCGCAAATCGATCCCTATCTACAAAAACAAAAAGTAGATCCCCTAATCTGGTCTACTACTGGATCTGACGCTATTGTGGATTGGGTCCTTATTGATATTCGTTCCGAAAACGATTCTGCTCAGCTGCTCCATCAGCAAGCGGCTTTATTACAACGAGATGGCGATATCGTCGATTTCGATGGCAAGACAGCTTTGGTTTTGCCCTACTCGGGAACGCTCAATTATTTCATAGGGCTGCATCACCGGAATCATTTGAGTGTGATGACCGCTACTGCTTTAGCAAGCATTGACGAGACTTATAGTATTGATTTTAGCCTTGGAATAGCCTATGGTTTACACGGCCAAAAACTACTCTCCAATGGCCAGTCTGCTTTATGGTCAGGCGATCTTAATGCTGATGGTCAAATTGTCTTTCAGGGAGCTGACAATGATCCCTCCCGCTTATTTATTAAAGTGTTGACTGATCCAATGAATGCCACCTTTGCACGCAATTATGTCATCAATGCTTATTTAGATGAAGATGTTAATTTAGATGGGCAGGTGATTTTTCAAGGCGGCAGCAGTGATACTTCACCCATATTTATCAATGTACTGAGTCATCCGCTCAATGCTGCTTTTGCCCGTAACTTTATTTTTAGTGCTCAAATGCCCTGATAGTGGGGCAAATCAACCGATAAGGTCTCATTCTCGATGTTTGAACCCAGATAATTGCCTGTTAGTACGAGTTGTGGAAATAGTCTTGCGACTTTTGCTAACTTCACAATAATGAAAAAGCTGTTTTTCAGTCTATTATGCACCCTACTATTCGCTAATACTTCGGCTCAAGTTGGCTTGAAAATTCAGTTTAGTGATGAACGAGGCTATTTTGAAGCTGATTTTGATTTGAGCCTGTCGGCCAATGATCCTGCTGCGATTATTCATTATACCACTGACGGCAGTAAACCCAGTGCTAGCACAGGGTTTTTATATACTTCTCCCATCACGATCAGTACTACGGCCTTCATTCGGGCGATTGCTTTCAATACGACTGATACCACTGAGGTCAAAACCCATACTTATCTCTTCTTGACGGATGTCATTGCGAGTCCTCAAATGAGTCCCAATATCACCCAAGATCCTGCATACAGCAATCAGATGCTCGATGCCCTTAAGGCCCTACCAGCAGTATCTTTAGTTTCTGGGCAAATCAATAGCAACGATCATATTGATACGGAGGCAGAAACCTCCGTTGAATTAATCTTCCCCAATCAGAGCAAAGGTTTTTCGGTACGCTGTGGCATTCAAACTTGGGGAGGTAGCCCTAGCAATCCCAAAAGAAGCTACCGGTTAGAGTTCAAAAGTGAATATGGTACCAGTAAACTCAAGTATCCCCTATTTACCGATGATGGTTATTCATATCCTATCAAACCTGCTCAGAGCTTTGATAAATTACTTTTGCGTGCGGGGAGTCAAGATGGCTTAAACGCTGAGTTTGGCGCTGAGCGTGAGGCACAGTTTATCCGTAATCGCTTCATTTTTGATATTCAAATGGCAATGGGTTATCCCGCTCCTCATGGACGCTTTGTTCATGTGTTTGTCAATGGAGAGTATATGGGTCAGTACCATTTTATGGAACGCCCAGACGGAGGCTTTTTTTCTTCCTACTATGGTGGCAGTAAAGCGGATTACGAAGTGCGCAAAAGCGGCAAATACCTCAACCAACCAACTAATCCCAGTTTTTATTATCAACTAGAAGACTATGCCGCTACTCAAGACCTGAGTCTCGAAGCTGATTTTATTGGTTTAAAAGACTATTTGGACGTAACCCAAGCCGCAGATTATCTGCTTTTTAATCACTATCTGGGCAACTTTGACTGGAATCAAAACCACAATAGCTGGGGCGGCGCTTTGCCCCATCCCGGCCAAGGAGGTTATAAGCTGTTGATGTGGGATATAGATCTGACCTTAGGCAATGTTGGGGGATTTCAATCATTTTACGGCCAATTGGTTGGCTACAATGGAACTGCCAAAAATGGACCTATACCCGATGATGTGGTTAGCAGTGATGCTTTTCAACTTGAGCTAGGCGACCGTTTGGCTTGCCACTGTACCGAAGATGGACTGCTGACTCCAGATGTACTCGATAGTATGTATATGTTACGGGCCAATCAGGTTTCCTTGTCTCTGATCGCTGAATCGGCTCGTTGGGGTGAGGTTTCCTTTACGCATAGCAAACATGATAGCGTTCCCCTCTGGGATGTCAATGATGAGTGGCAAAAAGAATTAGATACTGTACGGACTCGCTTCCTCCCTCAAAGGACAGATAGTCTCATCAAATACTATCAAGAAGCTGGTTATTATGGCAGCCTTTTGCCGGTTGTATTTAGCCAGAAACCAGGCCCTATCACTCAGGCGATTCCTTTGAGTCTTAGTAATCCCAATAGCATCGGTACGATCTATTATACCCTCGATGGCAGTGATCCACGTGCTTTTGGTGGGAGCGTTGCGCCCAGCGCTCAGACCTATGTTTCCCCTATTACACTGCCCAAAGGAGTCGTGGAGCTTAAGGCAAGAGTTTTTGACGGAGTTGCTTGGTCGGCGATGTGTCCCAAAAGATATTTTGTCGATGCCAATTTTGCCGGATTAGTGATCAATGAAATCCATTACAATCCCGATACCCTCTGTATTTATCCGAGCACTTGCTTTGATGGCATACTCAATGGAGATGAAACCGAGATTGATTGTGGCGGTTCTTGTAATGCTTGTCCCATAGACCATAGCATAGATAGCACGATCAACTTCAACGATTTTAGCATCCTATCCATCAATGGAGACGCTGGTACTTCCCAGGTTATGGATGCTGGCGCTACCTTATTTATCACCGATAATGCCTGGAAAGCCATCGACTTACCGATCTCTGTCTCAGATGACATGATCTTGAGTTTTGAGTTTCGTGCCACCAAGAAAGGAGAGGTGCATGGTATCGGTGTCGGCAATGGCTTTTCTTATAGTTATTTCTTCAAATTATTTGGGACACAAGATTGGGGGATCACTGATTACGAAAACTATCCCGCAGATAGTAGTTGGCAATCTTATACGATTCCCATTGGTACTTATATTTCGGGTTTTTACAATCGACTGATTTTTGTTGGGGATCACGATGCTAGTCCCAAGGATGGTACCAGCTATTTTCGTAATGTCAAATTGGTCGGAGGAGAGGCCGATACTAGCATTAGCCTAAATCTAGCCTTAGAATATCTGGAATTTAAAAACACCACTTCCGATACCCTACAATTAGGAGAATGCTATTTTTCCCAAGGATTGCGCTATGCGTTCCCCGTCGGGGCCAAAATAGCGCCCCAAGAACTCTTACTCATCAGTCGAGATACGGCTTTATTTCACCAGGTATATGGCTTTGCTGCCTTTGACCAATATGCGGGCAAACTTACCAATGACGGAGAAACACTCGTCCTGAGAGATCCTTTTGACAATCTGATTGATAGCGTTCGCTTTGGCGACAATGCACCTTGGGATCAGTGGGCCGACGGGCGTGGACCTTCTCTAGAATTGATTGACCCAGCACTCGACAATGCCCTCGCTAGCAGTTGGATCGCCCAGCCTGATAGTTGTGGTTCACCCGGACGCGAGACAAGTTTAGATTGTGCCACAACGCCTCCCAATATTGTCATCAATGAAGTGATGGCCTATTACAATCAACAGCCAAATGCTTTGGACGCAGGAGATTGGATAGAACTTTACAATCCGAGTGCAAACAATGTGGACCTCTCTAATTGGCAACTGATTACCAGTGATACGATCCTGATTCTCCCTGCGGGAACGAGTCTAGCCGCCAACAGCTTTTTAGTTCTGGTTGATAGTATCAGCAAAGCAGCTTATGCTCATCCTGGCTTGAGTGGTGTATTGTCGATGGCGGGCCTAAGACTCAATCGGTCCGGTGAAAATATTAGTTTGAGGACTGATCTGGGCTGTATCGTTTATCGAATGGGGATTAGTGGGAGCATCTCTGATGAACGCTCAACTTACAGTCTTTCAGACCCCAGTGCTGATCCTTTGGACCCTGATTCTTGGTATGCTAGCGGCAATTACGGTGGGACTCCGGCCGCGCCGAACGCTCAACTTTGTCAACAAAAACAAGCCAACATCTTGATAAACGAAATCAACTATCGCTCTAGTCCCGCCTTTGACGCTGGCGATTGGGTCGAGTTGTACAATGCTACTGATTCGACCGTAGATATCAGCAATTGGGAGTTCCACGAAGGGGATAGCTACTATCAGCTACCCGATAATGTAACTTTAGGTGCCGACCAATACCTAGTGCTGAGTCAAAATAGTAGTCTATTTAGCAGTCGCTATCCATGGGTCAATAATTACCTGGGTGATTGGAGCTTTGGCTTAGGCGGTGATGGCGAAAGAGAGATATTATTATCCGATCAGCGCTGCTGGGTTGACGGTTTGGTTTACAATGACTCTCCCCCTTGGCCTCAAACTCCCGATGGACAAGGCCCCACTATGGCCCTGATTGACCCGGCCTTGGACAATACATTGGCAGGCAGTTGGCCAACTTCAACTACTGGAGGCGCCCCAATTGGCACTCCCGGTCAAGCCAATAATATTGCAGATCCTTGTGGAGGCAGCATGGCTCCCAAAATTGTGATCAACGAAATCCTTTACAATAATCCTGATCCTGCTTTTGATACTGGCAATTGGCTTGAACTTTATAATGCGAATGATGCTATCGTAGATCTGAGCAATTGGTTTATCATGGATCAGGACTCTGCTTATGTGTTCCCTCCGGGAACGACAATGGAGATAGGCGAATATTTGGTCATCGCCGAAAACCCTACAAGCCTTATTAGTCTGCATAGCAATATTCCTGCTGGCACGACTATCCTCGGCCCATTGGGGTTTCAGTTTGACAATGATGGTGAACGGATACTGCTTTATACTGATACCCGCTGTTTGGTGGACTCTGTAGATTTTGAGGATCAAGCCCCTTGGCCGACGGCTAAACCTGATCCGATCATTGGCTTAGTTACGCCTGAAATAGACAATGCCTTCGGGCAAAATTGGACTCAAGTAAAAGGAAATGGTACTCCCGGTAGCAGCAATGATTTTATCTGCAGTCCGGCGAAGATTCATGATGGATTACAACTTTGGTTACAAGCCGATATTGATACCGCTGATGGCAGTTCTATTGCTAGTTGGGCAGATAATTCTGGCTTGGGATATACTGCTACTCAAACCAATCTCGCCAAGCAGGGGATTTACAAAGATGACCAAATCAATGGGCATGCTGTAATTCGTTTTGATGGCGCAAATGACTGGTACAAAATCAATCAAATCGCGACTACGCTCTCGGATTCGGCCACAGTTTTTGTATTGTTCAAGCCCTCAACCCAAAGCGGTGATGGCTATTATCTGTCTAGTCATTTTGGGGGTAGCAATCGTCTCAAATTTGGCCATCGCAGCAATGGCGAGTTGATTTATGATGATGATGTGCCCAGCTTACAAATCGGAGATTTTAAAGAAAAGACGAGCCTCACGAGTTTTAGCATATTCCCTGATCTCAAAGTCCAAGGTTATGTCAATGGTACTGCTGGGCAAGCTTGGAATGGCGGTTTTATCTCTACAGGCGCAGATAGAGCCTCTCTTGGGCAAGAATTCGATGGGAGTGGTAATGACAATCAAACCTCCAATCATTGGGCGGGTGATCTCGCTGAGCTGATTGTGTATGATCGGATCCTCTCCATCGAGGAACGTCAGCAGATGGAATCCTATTTGGCAATCAAATACGGCCTGAGTATTCCGGTCGATCAACACCAATATTATGCTTACAACAGTCACCCTGAGCATCAAGTCGGCTTAGGGCTAGACATAGGCGCTTGCCTATTGCAAACTAGCAGCCAAAGCGAAGAAGCAGCTAGTGTTCTTAGGCTGAATATGCCAGAGGACCTAAACCCCAATGAATTTTTGGTGATGGGTAGCAATGGTGCTAGCGCTCAATTTGCGGATGCCTTATTGGACGTTCCCGCAGGGATAGCCGAAAGAATGAACAGAAGCTGGCGCGTAAGCGAAACGGGGGAAGTAGGCCGTATAAATTTAGGCTTAGATACACTCGGGCTTTCTTGGCCCCAAGATATTAGTATGTGGGTCATCTTGGTCGATGACGATGGCGATTTTACAGATGCTATCGTTTATAGCCCAGATGATTTTGAGAAACTTTCATTTAGCGTTGATTTGACAGAGGGAGATTATGTCAGCTTTGGTCGGAGAACTTATCTCAAACTAGGACTCACTGCCTATTTGAGTGGTGCCTACGATGCTAGTACGCAATTGATGAGGGATGATCTCAGGAGTTTGGATTTGATTCCTGTTTTAGACCCCTACTCGGGAACGCTTAGCCTCGATAGTGCTATCCTCGCGCGTACAGGTCCTAGGGCACCCGTGGATTGGGTATATCTGTCTTTGCGTTCCGGCACGGACTCCTCCCAAATACTCGCTCAATACCCAGCTCTGATCCAACGGAATGGCAGGCTTATGAGTCATGAGGGAGATAGCATACTCTACCTTACGGGCGAGTTGACTGAATCGGACTACTTTATCAGTCTCCATCATCGCAACCACCTTGGGATCATGAGTGCGGGAGCATATGTGCAAAAGGATGCGTTCAATTTGCTTGATTTTCGAGATAACAGTATGGTTTATGGGACCAATCCTCAAAAATTACTCAACGGAGGGCTGTATGGCCTTTGGGGTGGAGATGTGGATGGTGATGGAAAACTGTCTTTTCAAGGTGCTGCTAATGATCCTACAAACGTATTCATACAGATATTAAGTGCGCCCGACAATACTGCTTTCGCCCGTAACTTTGTCCTCGATGGCTACTATAATGCCGATGTCAACTTAGATGGGCAGTTGATTTTTCAGGGAGCTGCTAGTGATGTTGGACCCATTTTTATCAATATCCTTAGCTATCCTGCCAATACCAGTTTTAGTCGAAATTACATCATAGAGGCAGTACTGCCAGACTAGTTTGATCTCTTAGCTATCTGATGAGCAGTGATTTATACAATTTTTGTCCATCCTTGGCGAGTGCAAATAGATACAAACCAGCTGGCAATGGACCTAGATTAATCTGTGGATTAAAGTTTTGGCCAAATACAGCCTTGTGCTGATAAACAGACTGTCCTTGTAAATCATAGATTTGCCAACTTATCCAGGTCGCTTGCTTTAATTTGAGGTCTAAGTTGAAGATGCCATCGTTGGGATTGGGCGCTAGACTAAAGTTAATCACACCTGCTTGAAGCTGCTCTTCGATTGAAGAAGCTCCCACTCTGACAGAGTCCTTGATCTGACAGCCTAGAGCGTCTGTGATATAAACCGTATAAATGCCGGGTGAAATACCATTAAGTGTATCTGTAGTTGCCCCATTATTCCACGAATATGTATAAGGCATCATGCCGCCTGTCGTGATCGCAATTGCTTGGCCGCCATTAGCTGAGCCATCGTCCGAGATCGCTTTTAGATTTGTGATCGGTCCTGTAGTATGTCGTATGCTGATAGTATCTTGAGTTACAGTACCACAAGCATCTGCGACATTAAGCACATAATCAGTATCTGCAATTGGAGTTGCCAATGGGTTGGGGGAGAAGGGGTTAGAGAGCCCAATCAGAGGTGTCCAAGTATAGAAGTAGGGCGTCCTCGACTCAGGCGCTATTGCCCAGCCTCCAACTTCACCATTGACGGCTAAGTCAGAGATAAGTGCTGTATTGCCGCTGGCTATATTTGCGATACGGAACTCTGAGGTAGGAGTATTGTTACTATAACTTGCTAGGTATAATTGATTTGTCTCTGGATCAAAATCAGCATCTTGAGCAAATTGAGCATCAAAACCCACATTTCCGATCCTACTGGCAAAACCTGTTTGTAAGTCAAGACTATAAAGATTGTTATCAGAGATATCAAGCGTATAAGCCAAGCCTGCGGTATCAATCGCTAACCAAATGGGTACTGGTCGATTGATAATTTGAGTGGGGGTAGCCGTTCCCGTTAAGGGATCAATGGTATATAGCTGCGAAGTATTTGCATCGGTACTAATGGCATACAAAAGTTGATCTTGTTGGTTATAGGCTAATCCCGTCCAATCATGCCCTGTCATAGGAATACTTGCCCCGACCATACTCGGTACTGAGGTCGCAGTGTCCAAAACCATTAATAATTGCTGGTCATTGTCTAGTCCCATCAATTGCCCCGCTACAAAGTCTGCCGCAAAAATCTCCGCGGTAACGAGACCAATCACCTGTGGATTATCTCCTTTACTCATCTCGTGTCGAAACATTTCACCTCCATCAAGATTGATCCCAAAGGCGCGTTTGCTCTCAAAGGGATTGCCAGCATTCGCACTAGGATTTCCCCCAATAGTTACTGAATTATTACCGCAGCTAGATTGATCATCTCCAGCGTTCACTAAGAGTGCCGGAGCATCCACAATAGAGACCGAATAAGTCGTCGTTGAATCACAATTGTCAAAAATCAAGACATTATAGTTCCCCGCAGGGATATTTCTGAGATCTTCTGTGGTAGCGCCATTGTTCCAGGAATACCTAAAAGGAGGGCTTCCGCCTTGTGTCCTGATATCAATTATGCCAGTGCTAGTGCCTGGGCAGTCAGGTGCAATAATTGTAGCAACAACGCTGATCGGAGGAGTTTGGACTTCTGTCAATTTGATGTCAAAAGTGCCAACTTCCCCCAGAAATCCATCGACTAATACCCAGGCGGTATCACCTGCTGTCAAACAAGAAGCAATCAGATTTGACGCAAAAATGGAGGAACCGCTATTGCAGTTGCCCGTTTGATCATCGTTCCAGTTTTTTAAGATAAACTGGCCAAAGTCATTACAATCTGTAGTCTCAAAAACAGCTACTTGGGTATCAAAGGTTGTAGCACCAGTGCCACAAAGATCTAGGTTTACTACTCCCGATGGTGGTACAATAAATTTCAACCAAACTGAAACTTGCACGGAGGTATCTACTTGGAACCAACTAAAATTATTATCTCCCGCTCCACCAATCAACCCTAGATTATTTTCGCCTAATTGGGCCGTTGCTCCGACATTGCTAAAACTTAGAATACTCCCATCAACGGGCACCAAAACCGCATCACAGACATCGTCATTAGGAAGTGTCGGCAATTCTGTTACTTCGATACAAAAACTCCCTTCAACTCCCTGAAAGCCTGATACCTGGACATAATAGGTAGTGCCGGGATTCACATTAAGACCATTGATGAAGGAGTTGAATGCAACGGTATTACCTCCGTCTTGATCACAGGATAGTTCAAGGAGATCGTTCAAATTATTGCAATCACCACTCGGTAAGGCATAGACTGCAATTTCTGTATCAGTCAAAGTGCCAATCGCAATATCTGTAGAGACACTCACCAAGCCCGAGGGAGGGGCTACAAAGCTAAACCATACTGAGCGCAAGCTGTTGCCAAAACAGCTTCCCATGGGTTCATATACTTGTTGAGTAGCAAATGTATTGTCTCCTATCGGAACGCTATTGCAATTTGCTCCTACAGTCAGGGCAAAAGCATTGCATAGTGTATCATTACTCTGAGCCGCTGGCGGAACGGGCAATGCATTGACTTCGATACAAAAACTTCCCGTCAAACCTTGCCATCCCGAACCTTGAATAAAAAAAGTATCGCCTGGTATAACAGGGGCTGAGCTGATGATCGAATTAAAACTGACAACAGTTCCATTGTCTTGATCACAGGCTATCTGCTGCAAGTTTGCAGGAGTACTACAGTTGCCAAAGGGCAAACCATAGAGTGCGATTTCTGTATCATTATTGGAACCAATGGGGAAGTCTGTGCTAATAATGACAAAACCACTGCTAGGAGCCTCAAATTTATACCAAACAGTATTATTTGGGGTAGCAAAGCAACTCCCTAAAGGCTCTCCGGTTTGAAGCGTGGCATTTGTATTCTCACCATTTGTAGTAGCTACACAAGGATTGCCCACAACTAACAAACGGGCATTACAAAGGTCGTCATTAGGAGGTACTTGTGCCTTTATGATCATCAGACTTGACAAAAAGCATAATGCCAGCGCAGATAGACGCTGGAGACGGGTTTGTTTCATCGCTTAATAGAGTGTTAGGCTAAGCTTTTGGCATTCGTTTGTGGATGGACTTGGAGGAATAAGGTAAGAAGATTAGTTATCTATTGTATATCTAGGAGAATTTATTTACTCAAGTGGATTACATGAATAGGCTAATCTCAACAAGATTTGTAATTTTGTTCAATGGCTCTCCTTTCCAATTATGGTACTAATGGCTTTGAAGCCGGAGTGGACGAAGCAGGACGTGGCTGCCTAGCTGGTCCTGTAGTAGCTGCTGCTGTGATCTTGCCTCCAGATTTTCAACATCCAGATCTAAATGACTCTAAAAAACTCAGCCTCAAGAAAAGGATGAGTTTAAGAGAAATCGTGCTTGCAGAAGCTTTGGCATGGAATGTTGGGATGATTTCTGCGCCACGTATTGATCAAGTCAATATCCTCAATGCCACTTATGAAGCTATGCATGAGGCAATCGAGGGCTTGAGTTTTAAGCCCGAGTTTTTGCTGATTGATGGCAATCGTTTTCGGCCATACCCCAATATAGAGCATGCTTGTATCATCAAAGGGGATGGCAAATACCTAAGTATTGCTGCGGCTTCGATTTTGGCCAAAACCTATCGAGATGAAATCATGGGTTTTTTAGATGCGGAATATCCTGCTTATTGCTGGACGCAAAACAAAGGCTATCCTACCAAAGCTCATCGAGAAGTACTTAAACGGGAAGGAGCTACTCCTTATCATCGGCAAAGTTTTGGCCCGGTCAGTCAATTGAACTCGTTTCCTTAAAACTATATTGTGCGATTTTTTCAGCTAGTTCTGCCATCTTAAAGGGCTTACTGATATAGTCATTCATACCTGCTTCAATGCATTTTTCACGATCTCCTTGCATGGCATTAGCGGTCATCGCGATGATGATTGGCTGGGAGTCGGTGGCAATCTCGGTCCGTATTTTCTTGGTTGCATTGATGCCATCCAAAACCGGCATTTGCACATCCATCAAGACGATTTCAAAGCTTCCTTTTTCGATGGCTTCAAAACCTTCTAAACCATTAGTGGCGACTTGGGGGTTATATCCAAGTTTATGCATCATCCGCAGTGCGAGTTTTCGATTTACTGGATTGTCTTCTACCAATAAGATTTTGACGTCTTTATTTTCTTGGGCCGCTTCGCGGAACGCTACGTCTGATGATTTCTCTTGCTTTGGAGGAGTGGGGCCTAGCTCTAATACTTCGTAAAGTGAGCGATATAATAGGTTTTGCTTGAGTGGTTTAGCCAATACTCTCTTGAATAGGCCTGTTCCTCTCATTGTCTTCGCCGAACCCAAGGCTGTAATCAATATAATGGGAATGTCAGTTTGCTGATTCTTTAATGTCTTTGTCAATTCCAAGCCATCTATTTCTGGCATAAATAGATCTGTTAGAATAGCATCTAATGGTTTATGATGCTGGATTTTTTCAAGTGCTATTTTACCATTGTGGGCAGTAATTACTTCTACTCCCCAAGCTTTTAATCGTTTCGCTAGTAACAATAAATGTGCTTCATTGTCTTCAACAATCAACACTCTTTTTTTCGTCAATAATTTTTTTAGAGGGGCATTGACTATCGCTGATTGAAAATCAGCAGCTTGAGTTTCTATCTCGAAAAAGAAAGTAGAACCCTTGCCAGCTATACTCTCTACTTGTAGGCTACCACCCATGAGTTGTACCAACTTCGCCGATATCGCCAAGCCAAGACCTGTGCCACCATACTTGCGAGTAGTCGAGGCATCTACTTGAGAGAATGCTTGGAAAAGCTGCTCTTGCTTTTCTTTTGGGATACCAATCCCACTATCCTGAACAGAAAACCGGATGTTATGGGCATTATCCTTATTGGGCTTTTGCTGGGAGCAGTTTTCAATCTTTAGAAAGATTTCCCCTTGCTCGGTAAACTTGAGGGCGTTACCGACTAGGTTGATCAATATCTGCCGCAATCGCAATGTGTCTCCCTCTATCTTAGGGGGAACTCCTTCTTCGATTTCGTAAAGTAGTTCTAAGGGGCGTTCATTGAGCTTACTTCCAAAAAGACCCATTACCTCTTCGACCAGATTTTGAATATCTAAGGGGAGCAATTCAAGCTCTAATTTGCCTGACTCAATTTTAGAAAAGTCTAATATGTCATTGATGATACCTAGTAAGTTCTCACCACTACTTCTAATCGTATTGACATAATCCTTTTGGTCTGGTCGTAGACTTTCCTCATCTAAGAGTTCGGCCATGCCTAGTACCCCGTTCATGGGAGTACGAATTTCGTGAGACATATTTGCCAAGAAATCACTTTTGGCTTTATTCGCTTCTTCTGCGAACATGCGTGCTCGACTTTCTCTCTCGTTGGCTGCTGCTAGTTCCTTGGTGCGTTCATTGACGCGTTTTTGCAGGATGCGGTTTTGGTATTTTATTTTTGCTGTACGATAGCGGTATAAACCAGCGATCATAAGACCTAGACCAAGCAATGCAAATAGACGAAAGTACCAAGTTTCCCAAAACGGTGGCAATACGACGATTTTAAGCGGAGGGTGTACAAGATTCCACTTGCCTTGATGATTGGAGGCTTTGACTTCAAAATAATAAGTCCCTGTAGCTAAATTGGTGTAAGTAGCAGATCTGTCCAACGATGCGGTATGCCAATTTGTCTCTAGATTTCTCAGTCGATAGGCTACTTGGCCTTCTTTTGCAAATCGATAGTTAATAATAGAAAAATCAATGCTGATAATGTCATGATGATAGGATAAAATGATTTCATTTTGCTGGGACAATTTCTGCCGCAAAATGATTTCTCCTGTCTGCTTGTCCTCTTGATTGACAATGACCTTTTCGTTATCGATTCTCAATGCGTCAAAGCTTATTTGAGGCGCTGGAAAATCTATTTTTAAGTCTTCTGGCCTGAAACTAGCAAAACCATTATTGCCACCATAATATAGATGTCCATCCTGATCCTGAAAACTTTTTCCATCATAATGATTGGTGCTAGGGATGCCGTTTTCTTTGCCAAAATGAGCAAAACGACTGCTTCTAGGATTAAAACAAGAAATCCCTGTATTGGAGGCACCCCATATATTCCCTTCCTTATCTATCTGTAGTGAAGTTTGATAAGGAGATGGCAAACCCTCTTCCATCCCATAAATCGTGAATTCGCGTTTCACAAGGTCAAAGCGAAATAATCCTTGAAGCCCTCCTAGCCAAATAGCCTCTTCATCAGTACGAATTGAACGTAAATTACGATTGACAAGACTCGCTGGATCTTCTGGCTTGGGTAAATGAATTTGACTCTCAAGTTTTTCCTCATCCCAGTAAGTAACTTCTATCAATCCACTATCTTCAGCGACTGCCCATAGATGTCCCTCTTTGGTAAATAAGAGGTCATTAATTTTGTTATCTGTTAAAGCTTGAGGCTCTGTGGGGTTTGCTTCATAATAGGTATAGCTAAAGTTATCTTGCTCAACTCTAATGATACCTTGATAAGTAGATAGCCAAATATTGCCATTCGGTCCTTTTGTGAAATTTGAAATATTAGGCTGTGAGCCATTCTGTGGATGTGAAAGGTCTATTTCTTTTACTTTGAAACTTTTAGGATCAACGATTGTCAAACCCTTATTTGTACCCACCCATATTTGACCATTAATATTATCCAGTGATCTTATATAACTGATGTTACGCATGTAAAGTCGTAAATTTTATATTATGGATCGTAAGCGACTTTTAGACCTCTATATTGATTTTCTTTTGAGTAGTACTCGTCAGGCAAGTGCTACGCTAATGTCTGAGGTATTGGACTCTTCCATTAGCCATGATCAGATTACTCGTATGTTGGATGATCCGACTGACGATATTTTTGGACAGAAAGCATATTGGAAGCGCATTAAACCCTTAGTGCGTGAAGTAGAGCATTCAGATGGTTGTCTGATCATCGATGATTTTATTGAAGAGAAACCGCATTCCAAGGAGAACGAACTGATCTGCTATCATCATAGTCATTTGCATGGCCGCTTAGTCAAAGGGATTCAGATTACTCATTTACACTATAGCGTTACCCATATGGGGAAAGAAGTAAGTCTTCCGGTAGGCTTTGAACTGGTCCGAAAAACCGAAACGATCACCGATGCTCAAACGGGCAAAGAAAAAAGGATTAGTCTTCGTTCCAAACAGGAAATGTTCCGTGATTTACTCAAAATGGCGACCCATTTCCATCATATTCCTTACCGGTTCGTCTTGGCCGACACCTGGTACGCTAGTGTTGAGAATATGATTTATGTCTACAAGAAGCTCAAAAAAGACTTTATTTTCGGTTTGAAAGCGAATCGGAACGTAGCCCTCAGTCAGGGGCAACTCAGACGAAAAGAATTTGTCAAGTTAGCCGATCTCTCGATAGAACCCGGAGAAGTACGCCCCATTTGGCTCAAAGATCTGCCTTTCCCGCTGTATCTGGCCAAAGAGGTCTATGTTAATGAAGACCAGTCCACCGGCATCCTTTTTCTGGTTACTGCACGAGCAGGTTTGACTTACCAGCAAATGATCTCGATCTATCCGAACAGATGGAAAATTGAAGTGGCCCATAAATCCGTGAAAAACAATGCTTCTTTGGCAAGTTCACCGACAAAAGTGCCCAGAACACAAGCCAATCATATTTTTGCGGCCTTTTGTGCACTCGTACAACTCGAATGGATTAAGCTCAAAACCAACGTCAATCATTTTGCCTTCAAACGAAAATTATACATCAAAGCATGCAGGGCCGCTTTCAAAGAACTTCAGCATGTGAAATATTCGATTTCTCATGCGTAACATCAGTTATATAACTAAACGGAATTGATATTTCATCTCTCCCATAGGGAATCGTCTTTTTTTCGCCATTAGCTTCATTAATACAGAATAATTCACCTGAAATATTTGCTGCCCAAATAAAGCCTCTGTTATCTTTAGATAAAGCACTTATGCCTTCAATAAAACTAGGGTTTTTGGAATTTAGGTAAGCCCTAAATTGGCTAATATTAGGATCATGTTTGGCCAATCCTCCTTCGGTTGCGATCCATATGATATCATTTTTTGCTACTAATATATCCCTGATGTCATTAGCTGGGATTTGACGACCAT
>JBGCFA010000426.1:0-6628 GCA_045106675.1 Bacteroidia bacterium | reverse complement strand
GCTGCCCTTATATCAAGGAAATCATCCCTTAATGGCGGCTTATGATATTAAAGGAATCAGATTTTTAGCTATTGACAATTCTACCTATCAGATTAATGAAGAACAATTAGCTTTTTTCAAAGCACAAGTGGCGAGTGGAATGCCATTGGTTTTATTAGCTCATATTCCCATGTATGCACCGGGAAAGAGGATTTCTTTTGGTTGTGGCAATCCGAATTGGGGAGCAGCCTCAGATCGCAACTTCAAGCTAGAAAGACGACCAAAATGGCCAGAGAATGGACATACTCAAACGACTTTTAATTTTCACAAAGAAGTGTTTAATGCACCCAATCTATTAGGCATTTTTGCCGGGCATACTCATCAAAACTCCATAGAGATGATTAAAGGGAAACCTCAAATAGTCTCGGATGACAACGCTAGTGGGGCTTATTTGGATATCAGCTTTTCACCTTTGGATAAACAGGATGCAAAGTTGATTTTCTAATCGACTTTCACTGGCGCATCAGGAATAATTGAACCCAACAAATGATAAGAAATTGCTAACAATAACGAGACTCGAGTCTCGGTCAAAGTCTTAGATTTAAGCTGAAAAAACTAAGCGTTCCGCGAAGCGGCAATCCTCTACAAAAGGCAGTGAGTTACTTCTTATTAGGATCTCTAAAATAGTTGAAATTACTACCATCATAGCGACACACACCGTTCAAAGTACCGAACCAGATGCCTCCATCTGAATCTTCTAAAATTCCAAAATACATTTTCCCTCCAGTTTTAACGGGAGTAGCAATGGTCTGATTAAATACTAGTAGAGTTGCATCATAGCGAGATATTGACCATCCGGTGGCATTGGGTGTCACTGAACTAGTCCAAATACTTCCTTTGCTGTCTTGATAGATGTACCCAACAAAATCTTTGGTGTAATTGACATAAGTACTACCATCGTAGTGCCAAAGCCCGTCATTACCACTAAGCCAAATATTGTCTTTGCTGTCTTTAATGATTGAGCGAACATTTGTAAAAGGCGAGCCTAAATCATTGGTGATCTTTGTAAAGTTTTTGCCATCAAAAAAGCAGGCCTCGCCCCTAGTACCGATCCAAAATCTCCCGCTATTGTCTTGGGTGATGGAGTTGACATCGTTATCAGTCATGCCTTCATTGCTAGTATAATTGCGGAAACTATTGCCATCAAAACGGCTAACTCCACCTTGAGTACCGATCCAGATATTGCCAACATTGTCTTCATAAAAGCACGCTACTCTATCATTTACCAAGCCCTCTTTGGTGGTAAAGTGAGTGAAGGTTTTGCCATCATATCGGTAAGCCCCTGCTCCAATGGTTCCAAACCAAAGGTTTCCTTGGCTGTCTTCGAAAACTGCAAAAACATGAAAGCGACTCAAGTCCTCTTTAATGGTGAAATTGGTAAATGAATTTCCATCGTACCGAATGATGCCTTCCCAAGTAGCAATCCAAATGTTGCCTTGACGATCCTCAATCATATTGCGCGTGATACTAGTGGGGCCGTAAAGCGAATTGACAGAGTCACTCTCAACAAAATATGGATCATCCACAGGAGCGCTTTGTTTTACCGGACTAGCCGTTGCTTTTGGCGGGTCAGTTTGTTCTTGTCCCTTGCAGGAAACACAAAAAATCGTCAGTAAGCATAGGGAGCATATCTGTAGGTACATCTTCATCAATTTCAAGCTTAGTTTTGCATCACGAACTTATAACCAATACCACGAATATTGACGATTTTGAGTTTGGGATCCGCGGCGAGTTTTTTGCGCAATTTGGAGATAAACACATCTAGGGTTCGCCCCACATAATCCCCCTTATCCCCCCAAACGACTTTGAGGATATTTTCCCGTTCTAGGACTTTATTTTCGGCGGTAAAAAGCAAAAGAAGTAAATCAGCTTCCTTACTTGAAAGCTCTGTTTCGATGCCTTTGTGGGAGAGAATCATACTTTTCTTGTCATAAGAATAATCTCCGATCAAGATCATGTCAGGATTGGTACGAATCGTTGTTTTGCTTCTCCCTCGCTTGCGATATAAGCTAAAACCGACAAACGATATAATCAGCAGCAATGCAAATCCCCAAAACGAGAAGGAACTGCTATTGTTGGCCAGTGCTGTGTTGATTGATTTTTTAGGATCTGTAGAGGTGAAAAATATTTTGTAGCAGTTTTGGGGGAGCTTCCTCCCTCCACAAGGGATTAGAGTAGCACCCGATTCCCCGCCCATCTGATAGCTATAAATCACTTTCTTGCTACCGCAATCTTCTACTTCGACTAGATAGCTCTGCGCGATTTCATTGGCGATGACGATATCATTGATGATTACGACAAGCTTCGCTGGATCAAATTGAAACTCAGTATCCAGTTCAATCTTATATCGTTCTTCCTCTCGCTCGACGGCCAAGACACGAGAGACACTATCCCCTGATTGGAGGAGGAGCTTATGGCCTATCATCCGCATTGCTACTTTGACTTGGCTTTCATCTAGGTCCGCTTTCGCATAGCCTTGGGTGCCCACAACAAAGACACTCATCAATAGCGCAAGAGAGATTTTGAAATAGTTAGCAGTCATTCTTTAAAATTACTTGGATTTGCATCCGATTAGAAACCCTTTTTAGCTGTTTTACATTAATTTACATTTGTTAAGACTAGTTTGAACAGCCTAAATCCTCCTAGAGACCATCTCAGAGGTTCAACTGTCTCTTTCACTTTGTTTACAGGAAAAAAAACTAAATTATTGCTACTAAGACTTAGGGCATCTAATTCATGCCGCTAGCTTTATCTTCAATAGAAATTTCTGACTGCCATACTCTCTTTGCCAATAAATCAATGATCAAAAACGACTACCTACATTATAGCGTTGATGCTGAAGGCATCGCTACCATCGACATCAATCAAGTCAAGGAGCCAGCCAACTTATTTAGCTTTGACTTTGTTAAAATCTACCTTGAAGTAGCCCAGCAAGCGATCCAAGACGAAGCCGTCAAAGGGGTGATCGTAACTTCTTCTCGTTCCATGTTTATGGCGGGTGGGGACCTCCGAATGTTAGGCGCTCCTATCGAAGATGCACAAGTATTCTTTGATGGTATCATGGAGATGCATCAGGCATTTAGAGAGGTCGAAACCGCAGGCAAACCATTTGTCGCAGCGATCAATGGGACAGCTCTTGGTGGTGGGATGGAACTAGCTCTGACCTGTCATCATCGTATCGCCATCAATAGCCCTCGTATCAAACTTGGTTTTCCAGAGGCAAAAGTCGGACTCTTGCCTGGTGGTGGCGGCACTGCCAAAGCGCCTTATCTCATGGGCATTCAAAATGCTTTGATGCACCTCATGCAAGGCAAAGAATCTCGCCCCGAACAAGCGCTCAAAATCAATCTCATTGACGCCATAGTCGATACAGCTGAAGAATTGCTCGCCGCATCCAAAGCTTGGATACTCACCAACCCCAATCCAGTACAGCCTTGGGACAACAAAAAACACCGTATTCCCGGCGGAGGTGTCATGTCTCCAGGTGGTGCACAAGTGATCATGGGGGCGATTGGCAACCTTCGTAAGATGGCCCATGGCAACTATCCGGCCCAAGAATACATCCTCAAAGTAACCCATGATGGTCTTCAACTTGGGATAGATCGTGCTCTCGAAATCGAAGCGCGATACTTCACTAAAGTCTGCATGAGCAAGGAAGCCAAAAACATGATCCGCACGGGATTCATGGGCATCCAAGCCGCACGTAAAGGCAAAGCTCGTCCCAAAGACGAACCCAAATATGAAGTCAAAAAGCTCGGTATGCTCGGAGCAGGTATGATGGGTGCAGGGATTGCTTACGTATCCGCCAAAGTCGGAATGGAGGTAATACTCAAAGATGTCAGCCTTGAAGGAGCCGAAAAAGGCAAAGCTTACTCCAAAAAATTATTGGACAAAGCCATCGCAAAGAAGCGTTCTACGCAGGAGAAAGCAGATGCTATTTTGGCACGTATCCATCCTACTGATAATGCACAGGACTTTGCAGACTGTGATTTGGTCATCGAGGCCGTATTCGAAAGCCCCGCTCTCAAAGAAAAAGTAAGCAAGGAGACGGAAGCCGTTTTGCCAGCAGATAAAGTCTATGGCTCTAATACTTCCACTATCCCGATCACGCAGCTTGCAGAGTTCTCGGATCGACCAGAAAACTTCATCGGCATCCACTTTTTCTCCCCCGTGGACAGAATGCCTTTGGTCGAGATCATCGTAGGCAAAAAGACTTCACCCAAAGCCATAGCCGCAGCGGTGGACTATACCGTAGCCATCAAAAAAGTGCCTATCGTCGTCAATGATAGTCGCGGATTTTATACCTCACGTTGTTTTGGTACATATGTGAGTGAAGGTATGTTTTTGCTCGAAGAAGGCGTGCCTCCGGCCATGATCGAAAACATCGCCAAACAAAAAGGTATGCCCGTAGGACCATTGGCGGTGCATGATGAAGTAACGCTTACCCTGAGTCTACATGTGCACGAAAGTGATCCCAATCCCAACAAACCAGCCCATCAATTACGGGCTTACAATATGATTAAGGATCTCGTCCGGACACATCAACGGACGGGTAAAAAGGACGGTGCTGGTTTTTATGACTATCCAAAAGGTGGTAAGAAGAAGCTTTGGCCCAAGCTCAAAGAACTTTATAATTCGGATGTAGATACTCTTGACAAAGAGACCATTGCTAAACGCATCATGCATCGGCAGGCTCTCGAAAGTTATCGTTGTCTGGACGAAGGGGTCCTCAATTCGGTGACGGATGGGGATGTCGGCTCGGTACTAGCTTGGGGCTTTCCGATCTATACGGGTGGGAGTCTTTCCTATATCGACTTCGTCGGAATGGACAAATTTATCGCAGATTGTGATGATTTTGCGGCGCGTTTTGGGGATCGGTTTGCGGTGCCTGATAGTTTGCGTGCCTTGGCAACGGCGGACAAGTCGATCCATGAGTATGCTTGATTTTTACGCTTCGCGGAACGCTTGGCTTGATTGACTTGTAAGTTCGGCTTGCAAGCCGAACCTACTCATCTAACCCTAATTCATGAATCTCCTGCAAGGCATCAAAATCATCGATTTTACCCGACTCTTACCGGGGCCGCTGGCGACGCACTTGCTAGCTCAAATGGGGGCAGAAGTGATCAAAATCGAAAGCCCCAAACGGCCAGATTATGTACGGACAGCTGGAATCAAAATGGTCGATGGTGCCAATCCGCTATTTCATCAGCTCAATCATAATAAACAGCTGGTCGAAATCGACTATAACGAAGCGTTCGGCAAGGCCGCAGTCCTAGAAATGTTGCAAAACGCAGATGTCCTGATCGAACAATTTAGGCCCGGAGCGATGGATGCATGGGGTTTGGGCTATGAAGCCATCAAAGCGGTCAATCCAGCGATTGTGTATGTTTCGATCACGGGTTATGGACAGACGGGGCCGCTCAAAGACGAAGCCGGACATGACTTCAACTACCTCGCCTATGCTGGCATCATGAGTCTACTCAAAGATGAGACGGGCAAGCCAACAGTCCCGGATACTCAATTTGCGGATATTGGAGGGGCTTATATGGCCGTGATCGCATTGCAGTCCGCATTATTACAAAAGGAACGAACTGGGGTAGGAAGCTATGTAGATGTATCTCTTAGTGAGGCTATGTTGCCATTTGTGGCAGTGCCTTATAGTTTTCATAGCGCGGATCTGGATTATCGGACCTTCAATATCATCAATGGTAAGACGGCAGTAAATTATGCGTCTTATCAGTGCCAAGACGGCAAATGGTTAGCAGTCGCAGCGATGGAGATCAAGTTTTGGAATAAGCTCTGTATCGAACTAGAACGCCCAGACTGGCAACGCCAACACCAACTCGCACTCATGAACCAAACGTTCCCCAAGAGGGAGATCGAAGAAGTCTTTCTTAGTCGTAGTCGAGACCAATGGATGCAAAGACTCGCTGGCAAAGATGTCTGTGTAGCGCCGATTCTAGAACTAGAAGAGCTGGAAACACACCCCTATCATCTGTCTAAACAAAGCTTTGAAGAGATCCAGACACCCAATGGAAGTTCACTCAAAGGGATATCGTTGCCTTTCAAAACCTCCTAGTTGGCAGTAGATAGGCGTCTAATAAATTGCCCGAGGCTGAGCAAAAGAAGACCGATGGGCATCAAGAGAGAGGCAAAAAACAGTATTTCGTAGTAAAAAGGCATAAAGCCCCAAGCCATCCAAAAAAGGATGCATTGCCCTGCTAAGGGGCAGTTTGTCAATTTTTTGTGGGGAGTAGCTTGGGCATTTTCACCGCCTTCGCCGCCCTGCTGATATGGATAAGCGTTCCCCTAGGGCGTATCTACTACCTAGCCAAGAGTAAGGACTTCTGATTCAATCTATCCATAGTCCTCCAGATATTGCTGCTGTGTATGGATCGCTTCGCGGAACTCTGCCTTCATTCGATCGACCAATTCAGCTACGGGCAGGCGATCTTTGATCGTGGCCACACCTTGACCAGCAGACCAAATATCTTTCCACGCTTTGGCTTCAGTATCTAGTTCAGCGCCGAGATCAATCTTGACTTTACGATCCCATAGATCTTCCGTAAATCCACTTGAGATCAAACTT
>JBGCFA010000425.1:0-4217 GCA_045106675.1 Bacteroidia bacterium | reverse complement strand
TGATGACTTCATCGGGATGATATTGGATCACATGTCCCAAGGGACTATTGTCTCTAATGCTCCCATCGACCAAATCTTTGATCACGCCATCTTTAGTCTTGATCTCATCCACTGGATTCCATAAGATGGGAATAGCGGTAGAGGCGAGGATCGCTTTTTGAAATTCTTCATCTTCGTCAAATTGTTCCGGCCCCAAAGATACAAAGTTGCCCGAGCACAGAGAGACTGCTCCTATCCGGAGGATATGTTTGTGGGATTGGATGTCGCTTAAGCGAACGTAGCGTTGAAGAAGATTGAAAAGCGGTGTATTATCTAAAATTGAGCGTTCCTGAGCCAACAATCGACGCATGAGCTGAAATACCTCCAACTTGCCACGATAGATGAGCTTTTCTAGATTAGGCGAATTCCAGATTCTGTCTAAACCATCGAACTTATTCATCGCTACCATCACGGCATTGATGGCCCCTACCGAAACGCCAGCAATTACGTCATAGTTGAAATTGGGGATCTTTGGCTTAAGCTCCTCTTCTATATATTTTAAGGCTCCATACTGGAACGCCCCATTTGCGCCGCCTCCGCTCAGGACCAAGGCTCTTTTCATGGCCATAAGATTAACTACTAAAGTCCAAAATATACACAAATTTATGGTGCCGTTTGAGTAACCTCTAGAAAGGGATTACGTAAAATAATATATATGTGTAATTTTAACACAAATTTATTTTAGCAAATATGAAAGCCTTATTACTGATCGACATTCAAAATGATTTTGTGGAGGGGGGCAGTTTGGCCGTTCCTGGAGCTAAGGAGATCATCAGTTTGGTCAACGATCTACAAGCTCAATATCAGCTAGTTGTCGCTACACAAGATTGGCATCCTCGTAATCATAGCAGTTTTGCTGCTAACCATCAAGGGCATAATGTAGGAGAAATAATAGAGTTAGATGGCTTAGCTCAAGTGCTTTGGCCTGTCCATTGTGTACAAGGGAGTGAGGGGGCAGAGTTTGTACCTAGTTTAGAGATGAGCAATGTTGGACAAATATTTCACAAAGGAACTGATCCTCAGATAGATAGTTATAGCGGTTTCTTTGATAATGGGCATCGTAAAGACACGGGCTTAGGTGCCTATCTTAAAGAACACGGCGTTCACGCAGTGGATATCGTAGGGCTGGCAACTGACTATTGTGTCAAATTTAGTGCGCTCGATGCGGTCCAACTCGGCTTGGAGACGACGGTGATAGCGGCAGCTTGTCGAGGCGTAAATTTACAAGCAGGAGATGTCGAGGCCGCCTATGAGACAATGCGTTCCCAAGGGATCAGAATTGCGTAGCGGCGCAAGATTTTGCGCCGCCACATTTACAATAGGTAGCAAAATTTTGCGCCGCCACATGGTATAGCATTATGTTATATTCAAATTTTGTGTCGCCACGTGGCAAAGCAGCATATCAATTAATTTTGAAACTCCTCCCATCAATTCATCTCTCTGATCTGTTGATCCACAATGGCCAATCCTTGCGCGAAACTATGCGGTTGATAATCTAATTCAGTTTGCGCTTTAAGGATGATAAAACCTGTTTTGGGAGGTCTTTTAGCGGCTTGATTGAGGCTTTTGCTATCAGCGTGGCTCATCAATGAAGTATCAAGTTTCCAATGATTGGCCGCTCTTTCCGCAATTTCGTAGATGGACATCATTTCGCTTCCTGATATATGAAAAATGCCTTGTGCTTTGCGCATTGCGGCTGAAACAGAGGCATTGGCGAGGTCTTCGGCTAGGGTAGGGCAACGAAATTGATCATCGACTACCTTTATTTCTTTGTCTGCTTCTAGCGAACGCTTAACCCAAAGCACTATGTTGCTGCGAGACATAGAAGGAGTAATGCCATATAAGAGCATCGTCCTTAGGATAGACCATGAACCCGCATTCTCTTGGACATATTCCTCCGCTTTGAGTTTAGATTGTCCGTAATAGTTGACCGGATTAGGTTTAGCGTTTTCGGCATAAGGTCCATCAGCGCCATCAAATACAAAGTCCGTAGAGATATGTACTAAGTGAGTATCGTGCTCCTTGCACAATTGGGCCAGATGATGCACTGCTGCTGCATTGATTTTATCGCAAATTTCCCTTTGATCTTCGCAGGCATCGACCTGAGTCATAGCAGCTGTGTGAATCACGGCTGTAGGTTTAAAACTTGCAAATTCGGCAGCCCAAAGCCCATAATCCAAGAGGTCTAGATTTTTGTAAAGATAACCGCCGCGTTCCGCATGGCGGTTGACTCCCCTTGAAGTGGCTAAAAGTTGGACATTGGCTCGTCCAGCAAGAATGTTGATGATTTTTTGACCGAGTAGACCATTGCTACCGGTGAGGATAATACGGTGTTTCATGTATTAGACAATATCAATTCATTGCAGCTTCCATCTCATATAGTTCGCCGTTGCGAACGCTTACCATCCTTAACTCTGCGGAGGTAATTTCTTTTTCGATGGTACTGATCGCGGCTTCAGCTTTGTCCGCATCATCATAAAAACGATATACGATCCCATAGGCATCAGAGCCATTTGGACGTCGGATTTTGAGATAGTGTGGTATATCCACCCCAGATTCAAGATGTGAATAGACTTTGTTTTTAGCCATTTCTTCCCCTTCTACCCATTCAGTGATGATGATATATAGATGTTCGGGATCTGGGCTCATTTCAGACATATTAGCCATGATTTTGGCTAGGACAGCGCTATAGCGAGAATCTGTTGCTTGGGCAAAGGCTTCTCTCGATTTCACGCCCGTGGCGAACGGATAGCTTTCTGTGTTGATACCTCCTACGAGTAATGATTTTTCTTCAATACGCGCATTGGGAGCGCCGACACGATGTATATCGGTCATACAAAGTAAAGCTCGTTGGTATTGACCTTCGATTTTTCCGTAGAAGGGATTAGGTTTCAACTCATTTAGTTTTTCGCCCGCCAGAATCATTTTGACGTAGGGGCCCATATCTAAAAACGGATATTCCCCATTGGCAGATTCATAGGCAGCATAGATAAAGCGGAGATACCATTGCAAAGCATCACTTCCTTTCGATTCGACTAATTCTGAAAGCAAATCACTATTGCCCAAACCAATGAAGATGCCTTCGGCGAACAACATACTCATGCCTAAACGATTGAGTTCATCTTCTAAAGGCGGAAAGTTGTTGTCCAACCACTGAGCGTCTTGATTTTCGATGATGGACTGTAGCTGTTCTCTAGCCTGGTCACGGCGTGCAAACAGTAATTGCTCTAATTGCTCACTCGTTTCTATACTATTGGCTTGAGCGACGGCTGAGGCAAAGCTGCCAATCAATCTGCGGCCTTCTGCTTGAGATTGAGTAAGACTATCAATAATTGGGAACTGTTCTGCAAAATCAAAACCTAGGCGAGCGTTAGTGTCAAGACCTCTAGATTGAGTCGTATCAACTATCTCTGCAATTTTTGCATTAGCCTCAGAGTCAGGTGCTAACTCCTTCGATGTTTCAACAACTGTTGATTGATTCGTTTGGGTCTGTGGGTCGCATGCCGAAAAAGCAATTGACGATAAAAAGATCCCAATTACCCAAAAGTATTGATGTAATAATATTAAGACTTTCATACCAGACGAATACTTGCTTTGGCCATAATGTACGCATTTATTCTAGTAAGGGCTTGATTTTTCTCAATTTGAAGTGTTAGTATTTTTGCTACGTAGAATCGGAACAGGTACATATTATGGACTATTTTGCCTGTGTAATTTATGTGTATGGATATACGATCTACTCTGCCTAATAAGCTTCCAATATTTAGCGTCTTTATCCTGACATTATTTTTTATGTCAAACGGATTTGGTCAGCCTATTTCGATCCTAATCGATGAGAATTTTTCATCCGCAAGTGGGAATACTCCTCCAAGTGGATGGTCAAATATTATTATCAATGGCGTAAGTACAGATGTATGGCGCTTCGACAATTCGGGGGCACGTTCCATGAACACCCCTATGACCGCACCTTTTGCAATATTTGATAGTGATGCATATTCAAATGGGGGTGGGCTCGAAGAAGTATCGCTAGAATCTCCTGTATTTAATGCTTCGAGCTTAGGAGTATTGAACCTCGCATTTGATTATTACTTTCTCGGAGGCTATGGGGGAGAGATGTATGTCGATGTATATAATGGGAGTACTTGGACCAATGTTCTTTCCAGATCGGAAGAGCACAC
>JBGCFA010000424.1:0-8966 GCA_045106675.1 Bacteroidia bacterium | reverse complement strand
GGCAATTTTCCTTTGCCTCAAATCGGCCCTTTGAAATTGCTCAAAGAGACCCGTGTCAACCACCTCGGTAAAATGGCCTTTAAATGGGTGTACTGGAATATGTTGCTCAAAGGCCGCCCGATCCCTTTTGTTTCCTCCCATATGCAAGAAGCCGGAAAAGAACTGCTCGAAGAAAAAATAAGCACTCACTAATCTCAATAATATGGAAAAGATACTCGCAGGAACCCCTATCGCATGCAATCCTGAAGGCTACTTACTCAAGTTTACCGATTGGAACCAAAGCGTAGGTTCTGAGATCGCTCAATCTGAAGGCATCGAAATGACCGAAGAACATTGGCAAGTGATCCACTATCTCCAAGAGCAGTTCCGCCAAGAGGAAGCTCTCTCCATCCGCAAAATCGGCAGGAGTGGAGTGGTCAGTATCAAAGATTTCTATCGATTGTTTCCCAAGGGACCATTAAAAGTATCGAGCAAAATTGCCGGCATCCCTAAACCTGCCAGTTGTATTTAACTCTTTCAATCTATCACTATGAGTACCCCAGAAAATAGTAAAACCGAAGCTCCCGTCCGCAAAATTTTGTTGATCCTATCCAAGGCTACGCTGGACAATGTTTACGCGGCCTTTATTTTAGCTAATGGCGCTCGTATGGAAGGGATAGAAGCCGAAATCTTCTTCACTTTCTTCGGCCTTGAAGCCGTCAACAAGGAGCGAATGAACCATCTTCATGTCGCGACCGTGGGGAATCCTGCTATGCATATGCCGACTATGATCGGAGGCTTGCCCGGTATGGAGGCTGTTGCCACTCGCATGATGAAAAAAGAGATGGAAAAGCTTGATATACCTGAAATTGAGGAATTTCTGGAAATCTTGAGCGCCTCTGGCGTGAAGCTGTGGGCCTGCAAATTGGCACTGGATATGTTTCATTTAGAGGAAAAAGACCTATTTGAAGAGATGGATGGCGTGTTGACCGTAGGAGGCTTTTATGATCGCGCCAAAGGAGAAGGAACCCAATTATTATTTGTATAAGCACTCGAAAACACAATAGAAAGTTCGAATCATTCCGATGTGAGGCGCATTAATTGTGCCTCACCTTTTTGTGCTATATATATTGATTTGCGAATCTGACAAAAAGCCAGTTGTTTTGCCGAGATTCTTAAAGTGATATGCCCGCATTAATTACCAAGAAATTTACCTTCGAGTCTGCTCACCACCTGCCCAATATGCCTGTGGGGCACAAATGTCGTCGCTTACACGGACATAGCTTCCGGATGGAGGTAAACGTTCTCGGAGAGATAGACGCACACACAGGGATGGTGATGGATTTTGGCGATATCAAAGCCATCGTTACTCCCTATATTGATATGCTCGATCATTGGTGTATCAACGACTTCGCCGAACGCGAGAACATTCCTCTTCTCATGAATCCAACTTCCGAAAATATCGCACAATGGATTTTTGAAGAATTAGACACTAAACTTCCTGGTCTTTATAGCATCGTTGTACATGAGACTTGTACCTCTCGTTGCGAGTATCGCCCTCATTTTGATTAGATAATTGATAATTTGCACGCGTGAAGAAAATCAATATTGCCGTTGATGGATATGCTGGTACTGGCAAAAGCACTACGGCTCGTCGATTGGCCCAAGAATTGGGCTACCTTTTTATCGACTCTGGTGCCATGTACCGAGCCGTCTCACTTTACCTTTTACGCAATAAGATAGATTTCAAGACAGAATCTGTAGAATTAATCGCCGCATTGGACGATATTTATATAGATTTCGTTGTAAGTGAAGGAGACCTTCATCCGACGGTACGTCTTAATGGGGAAGAAGTAGAATCTGAAATTCGAAAGCCGGAAATCTCTGACATTGTAAGCCCAGTCGCAGTACACAAATCTGTACGGAGAGCGATGGTGGCCCAACAACAACGCATGGGCATCGAAAAAGGTGTCGTGATGGATGGAAGGGACATCGGGACTGTAGTATTTCCGCAAGCCGAACTAAAAGTCTTTGTCATTGCTGATATCAAAATCAGAGCGGGAAGACGATTACAAGAGCTGTTGAAAAAAGGCGTAGAGACCGATTTAGAGGCTGTGATTAGCAATCTTAAAGTACGCGATCATATTGACTCAAGCAGAGAAGAAGGGCCTCTCAAGCAAGCAGAAGACGCAATTTTGCTCGATACCTCAACTATGACCATCGAGGATCAAGTAAAAAGCGTCTACAAATTGGCCATGGATCGAATTTTAGCGTAAAACTTGTAGGAAACCACACAGAATATGCTCCAAATAGAAATAGACCAGCACTCAGGCTTTTGTTTTGGGGTCGTTTATGCCATTGAAATGGCTGAGGATCACCTCAAAGAATACGGTACGCTCTACTGTCTTGGAGATATCGTCCACAACGACAAAGAAGTAGAACGTCTCCAAGCTATGGGATTGGAGATCATTGACCATGATCAACTCAAAGAATTGCGTGATGCAACTGTTTTGATTCGTGCGCATGGAGAGCCGCCTTCCACTTATCGCCTAGCGATGGAAAACAATATTGAGCTGATAGACGCTTCTTGCCCTGTCGTACTCAAACTCCAAAATCGGGTCCGTCATGCTTACGATGTTGATAGACAAATCGTAATTTTGGGTAAAAAAGGCCACGCAGAGGTCAATGGTTTGGTGGGACAAACCCAGCAAGATGCCATTGTGATTACCACAGAGGAGGAAGCGAGAGAGCTACAAATTGATGGTCCTGTTTCGCTCTTTAGTCAAACGACTAAGAGCACTAAGTTGCTCTATAATGTGAAGTCTATCCTAGAAGAGCGCTTCGAAGATTTTAAATTTAACGACACTATTTGTCGCCAAGTCAGCAATCGTGAGCCAGCGCTACGTACATTTGCCGACAGACTAGATGTCATCATTTTCGTTTCTGGTAAAAAAAGCTCCAATGGCAAAGCGCTACACAGTGCTTGTCAAGCGGTCAATGAAGAAAGCTATTTCATTTCCGGAGTCGAAGAAATGAATCTAGACTGGCTCAAAGGTAAAAAGAGCGTAGGCATTTGCGGCGCCACTTCTACTCCTATGTGGTTGATGGAAGAGGTCGCCAAATTTATCGACGAACGCGTCAATGGCAAGGTCCTCGCTTAAGCAATTAGCATATAAGTAAGTACCCAGTATTAAGAACAGAGACGGTTGAAATACTGCTAATCAACACATCTTTGTACTATTTACTTAATACTTTATACTGTCCTAATATTTAGAATAACGAATTCAGCATGATAAAGGCATTATACAATCCCGGATTCCCATTTAGTCGGATGTCCGGGATTCTTTTTTGTGGACTATTGGGGCTTCTATTATTAGCCTGCGGTAACGATAAAAATCAGGCGTTAATTGAAAATGCGCCCCTGATCTCCCAAGCTTATACCGACCATACGGGACGTCAGATATCGCTTCCCCAAGCTCCTCAAAAGGTCATTTCCATCGCTCCCAATATCACCGAGATGATCTTTGCGATCGAAGGGCAAGACAAATTAGTAGCGCGTTCTCAAGCATGTGATTATCCTGAGCAGACCGCTGATTTCCCTACGGTAACGACTTATCCCGAACTTTCACTAGAAGAACTCAAAGCCACCGGAGGCGATCTCATCATTACCACAGACGAGAT
This sequence comes from Bacteroidia bacterium, assembly GCA_045106675.1. Classification (GTDB taxonomy): domain Bacteria; phylum Bacteroidota; class Bacteroidia; order J057; family J057; genus JBCAWW01. The sequence goes on along the minus strand of JBGCFA010000424.1, from coordinate 5,306 downwards.
TTTTTCTCCCGACAAAGTCGAACGCATCAGTCAAGTCGGCATCCCGATTTATCTCCAGACCTATAAGGAACTCGCAGATGTCTATCGCGGTATGCGTGATCTCGGCACTTTGCTCCAAACCGAAAAAACTGCCAACCACATTGCCGACAGCCTCGAAAATTTGGAAAAGCGTATCACCGCTGCCACTGCTGGTGAAGTGAAATATGGAACCTTGATCCTCGTTTCTGCCTACCCTGAGATCGTCGTAGTGGGGGGCAGCGGCTTCCTCAACGAATTGATCCAGAAATCAGGCGGTCGCAATCTTTTTGCCGATAAAGACAAAGCCTATTATACTAGTTCCGTGGAGGAGATATTGAGCCGCAATCCAGAGTATTTGATTCTCCCTTCGGGCAACGATCAGGTCTATGCCGAGCTCATCAATCAATACCCAGCCCTTTTCAATACTACCGCAGAAAAGAACAAACAGGTGTTTGTCGTAAATCCTGATTACTTTTATCGACCTGGCCCACGGATGCTTGAAGGACTCATGTCTCTCACGCATATCCTTCACAACCAGCTCAATCGGGAAAGTTTCATTCAATAAACTCCCCAGTTATGGACTCCCAACTACCTAACTAATTTGCGCCTCCTTTGGTCTACGACTATCCTCATATTGCTGCTGCTACTCGTTTTAGTGGCAGGATTGATGACGGGGGTCTATGATTTTAGTTTAGGAGAGATTTTGGAGATACTCGGCGGTGCCGAACGCTCCAACTCAATGGTCATCTTAGACCTCCGCCTTCCGCGTATCCTGCAAGCAGTGATCACGGGAGCAGTGCTTAGTTTGGCGGGTTTCTATATGCAAGCCCTGATCAAAAACCCGCTGGCAGATCCCTACATCATGGGGCTTACGGCAGGCGCAGGCTTTGGCGTTAATCTTGTGATCTTGGGATTGATCCCTTTTGTAACGGCTAGTGCGTTCACCTATCCGCTATTTGCTACCCTTGGTGGCGTGGCCAGTTTAGTGCTCGTGCTAGGGTTTGGTTTCCGCGCTTTTTTTGAAGACAATGCTAAGCTCCTCATCGCAGGAGTAGCGGTCTCTGCTATATTTTCTGCCTTGACGGGCGTTTTGATTTATACCCAAGCCGATAGCGATCAGATCAGTCGTTTGGTATTTTGGACCTTTGGTAGTTTCAGTAGATCACGTTGGGAGAGTGTCCAAGTGAGTGCTTTGATGCTGAGTCTTGCGATGGTCTTTGGTTTTGTCTTTGCCCGCAAGATGGACGTACTCTCCTTAGGAGATCGCCAAGCCAAAAGTCTAGGTCTTCGCGTTAGTCGATTCAAGTTTGGGTTGCTGCTGATCAGCTCTATTGTCGTCGGTGGTACAGTCGCCTATACCGGACCTATTGGTTTTGTCGGAATGATGGTCCCACACGCCTGCCGCACACTTTTTGGCAGTGCCCACCGACCCAATGTGTTTTTTGGGGCTTTGCTTGGGGGCATCTTTATTGGCGCTTGTGATGTGTTCAGTCGCTGGATATGGCCGCCGGTAGGCTTGCCTATCGGGATTATTACCGCGATTCTTGGGGTGCCTTTTTTCTTATATGTGTTGTTCTCTAGCGACAGTAAGTTGTAGGCTTTGCTTACCTTTATTGCATGAAGCGTTCACAGGCTACATTTTGGCTATGTCTTTTGGCTTTCCTGATACTTTTGCTCGCTAGCAATAGTAGTACCCCACTATGGGATCAGGACGAAGCCGCCTATGCTGGCATGGCGCGCAATATGTGGGAGAGCGGTGATTGGCTCACTCAAGAGTTTATTTGGGGCGAGATACATCGTAAACCTCCTTTTCATTTTTGGGCCATTAGCTCTTCTTTTCAAGTTTTTGGGCCTTCTGAGTTCGCTTTGCGTTTACCTACAGTTTTGGCTTTGCTCGGCACGTTTTCCCTGCTTTGGTGGGGCTTTCGTCGCGATTGGGGAGAGCGTTCGCAATGGGCGGCATTAATCTTGGCGGCCTCCTTTTTTGCTCCTATGCTTGGTAAGATTGCCATGACGGACGGTTGGCTGTTACTGTGGGAGACCCTTTGTTTACTCAGCCTTTGGCGAACGCTCAAGGACGAAAACGCAAACTATTGGCCTATATGGTTTTGGGCCGGATTGGCCATGGGTATCCTCACCAAAGGTCCAGCCATCATCCTTACTGTGGGCATGGCCTGTTTGATGATCTTGATCTTCCATCCCGCTCGTCGTAAAATCTGGCGTTTACAGCCTTGGTTTGGCCTTCCCCTCGCTTTTGTGCCACTATTGCTTTGGGGCTATATCGCTTGGCAACGCGACGATGGGCAGATGATCAATTGGATGTTAGATTGGTATATCTTCAAACGCACAGGTGGTACTGTTCTCGGGCAGTCTGGACCTCCCGGATATTATCTTGCGACGATAGTGGTGGCTTTTTTGCCCTTCTTGCAACGCCTCGTCCCAGCCTTTGGGACTTGGATCTCTAAGGTTCGTCAAAGACAGGCTGAAGACCTCTTTCTCCTTAGTTGGCTGATTGGTAGTTGGTTTCTTTGGGAGTTGATTCCTTCTAAGCTACCAGCCTATGCTATCGGAGCTCATCCCGTTTTAGCCTTATTGATCGCCCGACAATTGGAAGTACCCGTAGCGGGATTGCGGCTACACAAAATCGGCTTCGTACTCCAAGGGATTTTGACGATTGCCTTAGTTGTTGGTCTATGTGGTGGGAGTTATTATTTATGGCAGTTTACAGGCTTAGTTTGGCCTATTCTATTATCCCTCTTGGCCCTAGCTGCTTGGCTCGGTCCTGTATTTTATCGTAAGCTCTCGCAAAATCGACTGATCCCTATTGTCGCTAGCTTTGGTTTTATGTTACTGCTTTGGATAGGCTTGATGCCACGGGTGAGCGCGTTGCGCGAAGCGCCCCAAAAAATGCACCAATATCTCCAGGCGGAGAGCCCCGCCAATAGCACCATCGTACTCGCCAATGTGCAAGGACGCCCTCCTAGTCTGCCGTATTACTTGGGCCAAACTTATGACAGTTTCCTCGAACAACGGGATCCCAATACGCTTGCGGCACTTTATATGAGTAAAAAGCCGATGGTATTTGTTTTGACACAAACTCAATACGAGAGCATGCAGCAACAACAACCCGATCTGCTTGAGGCTGAGGTTTTTCCGCTCTTTAGTTCGGATCGTGTGGAAGGCAATGCGTATTATGTCGTCCTTAACGATGCTGCGAGAACAGCCAGTCGTAAATAAAAGGAGATTCGGTATAAGCCGGAAATGCTGGATTCCAACTGCCATGTCCCACTCCTGGAAACTCGGTAAAGCTTGGATTACCACCTGCTGCTTGCAAGGCCTCGATCATCTCACGGCTCATACTAGCAGGCACCACATTGTCATCAACACCGTGAAAGGCCCAGATGGGCACTTGGGCAAAGCGTTCGGCATCAGCCGCATAACCACCGCCACAAACGGGGATACCCGCTGCAAAATAGTTGGGGAAACGGCGCAAAAAGTCCCAAGTACCAAAGCCTCCCATGGACAAACCTGCGATATAAATACGATTGGGATCTACTGGATACTTTTGCTGGGCCTCTGCGAGTAACTCCATGATGAGTTGCATTTCAGTATTGAGGGTATCGCTGGGCGTAAATTTGCCCCATGCTTTGGCAAAAGTGCCGCTCGGCCAATAACTTTCCTTGGGGCATTGGGGAGCAATCACAAAACTGGGATGAGCCGCTTGAAAACTACTATCACTAAATCGGTGGGTAACATGCATCAATTGAGCCTTATTGTCGTCGCCACGTTCTCCGGCACCATGTAAAAATAGGACGAGTGGATAAAGTTTGCCCTCTTCGCTGCTTGGTGTTAGGAGGCGATAGTTGAGTTTTGCCTCACTTTGACTGTCTTGGAAGACCCTCTTTTGATAGGAAGAATCGTCCTGAGCTAGCATCGAATTGAACAAAATACAGCTAGTGAGGAGAAATAGTAGCTTTTTCATTTATATCTAAATCATTTAGGCACAAAATGCGTTTGTAAATGTAGCTTGGCGAACCGAACTTTGTATGCCGGTAAATATGCCGACTGTCTTGGAAATATATGAAACACCTGCGCAACTTTTGCATAATTGCTCACATTGATCATGGTAAGAGCACCTTGGCTGATCGTATGCTCGAAGCAACCTCAACGTTGACATCCCGTGAGATGACCAATCAAGTGCTTGATAGCATGGACTTGGAAAGAGAGAAGGGGATCACGATCAAGAGCCACGCCATCCAGATGTATTACGAGAAGGAAGGCCTAACCTATACGCTTAATCTCATCGATACGCCTGGACACGTTGACTTTTCCTATGAGGTATCGCGTGCCATCACCGCTTGTGAAGGTGCCCTTTTGATTGTTGATGCGGCCCAAGGGATTGAAGCGCAGACGATTTCCAATCTTTATTTGGCCTTAGAACATGATCTGGAGATTATTCCAGTAATCAATAAAATTGACCTACCAAGCGCTCGCATTGAAGAGGTCGCCGATGAAATCATTGATCTAATCGGTTGTAGTCGTGACGATATCGTTTTGGCCAGTGCCAAAAACGGGATTGGTATCACGGATATTATGGATCGGATTGTGGATGTAGTCCCTCCGCCGACGGGTAATCCTGATGCACCGCTCAAAGCTTTGGTCTTTGATTCTGTTTTTAACCCTTATCGGGGAACGATTGTCTATTTCCGTGTGTTTGACGGGAAGATATCTAAAAACGACTGGATCAAGATGATCGCGACTGAAGGCGAATATGAAGTCGCTGAAGTTGGCGTTTTGCGCCTGACTCAATTCCCCATGAAAACTATCGAGACCGGTAGTGTGGGGTATATGGTTGCGGGTATCAAAGAAGTAAAAGAAGTAAAAGTAGGGGACACCATCACCTTACGTGATAATCCTGCTGATTCAGCGGTTTCTGGTTTTCAAGAAGTCAAGCCGATGGTTTTTGCTGGGATTTACCCAGTGGTCACGGAAGAGTTTGAACTTCTCAGAGATTCGCTAGAAAAGCTACAGCTTAACGATGCTTCTTTAGTTTTTGTCGCCGAAACCTCTGCTGCTTTGGGCTACGGTTTTAGAGCTGGCTTTTTGGGGATGCTCCACATGGAGATTGTGCAGGAGCGACTAGAACGCGAATTCAATATGACCGTAATTACTACGGTTCCCAATGTGGGCTTTAAAGCTCAGTTGACTGATGGAAACGAAATAGAAATCAATAGTCCTTCCGAACTGCCCTTGGCAACTCGTATCAAGGATCTATATGAACCCTTTAT
>JBGCFA010000423.1:0-5751 GCA_045106675.1 Bacteroidia bacterium | reverse complement strand
CGTAGCCAATGCCGATATCGTCTTTACAATGCTAAGTACGCCCGAAGTAGTGGCAGAATTGGCTTATGGAAAAACTGGTTTTTTGGATCAGATGTCCTCCAAAACGCTTTGGGTAGATTGCACGACTGTCGATCCGGCTTCGTCGAGGCGTTCTGCGCAGCAGGCCCAACAAAGAAATATCCGTTTTATAGATGCGCCCGTAGCAGGTTCAAAACCCCAGGCCCTCAATGCGCTCTTAGTGTTTTATATCGGCGGAGAAGCCACAGACTTCAATCAATCCTTATTTAAATGTGATGGGGCAAAAGGCAATGCACTTAGGCGATCATGGTATGGGTAGTTCGTTCAAGATGCTCGTCAATGGTTTGCTAGCACAATCGATGCTGGCATTTGCGGAGACCGTATTGCTCGGTGAAAAGATGGGATTGGACAGAGATTTTTTGCTGACGGTCTTGCCCCGATTACCCGTTACTGCTCCGGGGGCACAATTCAAAACCGACAATATCCGCAAGGGTGAGTATCCGGTAAACTTCCCGCTCGAATGGATGCAAAAAGACTTGCAATTGGCCAGTCAAGCCGCTTAGGAAGTCGAGCAGCCTTTGTTTTTGCTCAATCTCGCCAAAGAGGTTTACAGCCAAGCCAAATTGGGCGGCTATGCGCGAGCGGATTTTAGTGCAATTTATGCTTGGTTGGCGAAGAGAGGATAAAAAAGCTCTTACGATTGATTGATTTGTCCTTTTGTCATCGCTACAAAAGGACCAAAAAGCTAGTCGGTCGCGAACCAGCCACCCGTGCCGCCCCATTTCCCTAGCGACCGACAAGGCCATCGCCTCTTCATAAAATGACAAAGAGGCGATGGTTGGGGCCGTGCCCTATTGAGCAGCTATGTGCGAAAAGATTTAAGTATTGTTGGTGCTTGATTGGCGAAGTCGTAAAAAAAGTTGGTGCATGGCATTGCAATGCACCAAAAAGGGAAAAAGGTGGTAACAAACGAAGCGTGCACAAGGTGCTCTAGCCACTGAGCTATGGGCCCGATTGTAACAGTTGGCGGACCCAGCGGGATTCGAACCCGCGACCTCCCGATTAACAGTCGAAGTATCACATTTCTACGACACACCTTTTAAGACAAAAGAAGGAGCAATGAGCGAACAGTGGTTTTGGTTCGTTAACAGCGAAGTATCACTGCTCTACGGCATCCTTCCCAAGATGGCAACAAAGCGTAGTGTGGCTTTGGCTGAAGATCTTTCGTTCTTCAGTTTTGGATCGAAGTATCACACTACTACGGCACATCTTTTTCAATTTCAATAAAACGGCAACAAACGAACTATGATTAATCTCTGATACATTTGCACAGAGCGGGATTTGAACCCTAAGCCGAAGCCTTACCGAAGTATCACAATTCTACGGCACGTTTATTCCTATTTTAAATTAGGCGGTAACAAAACGGACTGTGTTTCTACTGATGCTCTACCACCTGAGCTACCCCTGAGCATCTCTCAGAGGGCGGGAGTCGAACCCGCGACCGTCAGATCCCACGAAGTATCACAATCCTACGACACGCCTATTTCATGATTGTGCTGTCTTACTTTTTTGGTAGGTTCGGCTTACAAAGCGAACCTACAATATCATCTATCAAAACTCTATCTGAGCGATCAAATCGAGGGCATTTCGGCCCTGTTCCATCGCATCGAGAACTTCAAACACTTTGTCTGACCAACCGGCGATCAAGGCTACATCATCTCTTTCAAGGCTGATTGGGCTTTTGCCATAACCACGCAAATCAAAGAGATATAAACGAGCCTCTGGCGCCAACTTTTTGTAGGCCTTCCAAGACTTCTTCAGGCTGCTACCAAAGCCTTGATTGCTCCACATTTGAAGATCGGTAAACATCATCACCTTGTCCATGACCAAGCCTTTTCGGTGCAAGTCATCGATCACTTTATGACCGTTGGTAGCATAACCGACGCGACCTTCGATGCTCTTTAGTCGAGCCACATTGGACAAGACAGAGCTAGTAGGGAATTGAAAAGTCTCCCAACGATCACCAAAGATACCCGTGATCACTGCCTTAGAACGTGCTCGCATAAGCATACTCAATAGCAAACCGATATCGTAAGCCTGAATCTTGCTTCGTGGGTTGATCGGACCAAACATAGAGCCAGAGACATCTGCGGCCAAACATATTTTAGTCTCAAAACCAAAGCCTTTGAGGTTTTCAACACTCACCAAAGCAGCTTTTTCAAGTGGTCGCATAAAGTAAGACGCATGCACATGACGCATCGCTTCCATCTCTAAATAGGCTGACAAAAACCGAAATGGTAGTTGACGCGAACGCCGTACTTCATTTTCGTTGGACAATCGCTTGGCCACGATTTTCAAGTATTCGGTTTTAACACCTGCCTGCAAGATGTTACGTAGGTTTCGCAGCAAGGCCATATAACCAAGGCGACCGCTATCGATCAATTCTTGCCATTTGTTACGGAAGGCAGCTTTTTTCTGCTTTTCGTTTTTGAAAGTTTGCTGACCCAAGCGGCTCAATTCGACCTCCCAAGTATAAGGCACTTCGAGTTCGTCAGAGACGATCTTATTGAAAAGAATCTGCTCCTTTTCGTTTTGGGCCTTTGGGTGCGTCAAAAACAAGGCGTCTTTTAAGCTCACCTCAGTCTTTCGGTTGTACTTGGCAAATTGATATTCATCAAACTTATGAAAGGATTCAGCGATACCTTTTTGTAGTTGTTTCGACAAACGCGCCAACTTCTTTTGACCTGTACGAGCATTTGCAAGCTGATAGTAAGCCAAAAGTTCAGTGATCTCATCGGCGCGCTGTAGCACTCGCTTGGTCAATCGATAGACTAAGTCATCACCCGACCAAACTTTGGCTAACTCTACAGTCAAAACCAATGGTATTGAACGTAGGTGCATCTTTTCCCGAGCGTAGATCGCCAATTGTGCCACAAACTCAGGATCAACTTGATTGATCAAGCCACGGATACGCTCCACACGATTACCCTCTCCTTCATAAAAACTCTTGGACAGCGTCGAAGTCACGACTGCAGTATAGAGCTCCATTTCAGGGGTCATTTTCCAGGCTTCTGCGCCTTCATGGTTGAGGGTTTTGTTTTTTCCTTTGAGGATATTGTTAAATCGCATGATCGTAAATATTAAGTGTGTAACTGATCAACACTTCAAAGGTGAGGGTCAAGTGCGCAGCCTTTTTGCGTAGTTGGATTTTTTTTGCGTTTTTTTGCGTTTTTTTGAAAAAATTTGCCATGCCAGCCAATCGAAACGCCTTAATCCGCTACAAAACCATCGACAACTGCCTCCGAAACCGCTTTAGAAAGTGGACTTTGGAGGATTTGATTGAATTTTGCTCTGAAGCGCTTTATGAATATGAAGGGATAGATAAAGGAGTAAGTCGTCGCACGGTACAGATGGATATCCAAATGATGCGCAGTGAAAAGCTTGGCTATAACGCGCCCATCATAGTAGTAGACAAAAAATACTATACTTATGAAGATCCCGAATACTCTATCACCAACATCCCACTGACCGAACAAGACCTCAACAAACTCACTGAGGTGGTGGACATCTTACGGCAATTCAAAGGATTCGCGCACTTTCAGGAACTCAGCGGCATGGTGCAGCGACTCGAAGACAAAATCTACACGAGCAAAAGCAAGACGCCCGCCATCATTCACCTCGACAAAAACGAATCTTTGCGAGGCCTAAAATATTTGGAGCCTATCTATCAGGCCATCCTGCAAAAAGAATCTCTCCAACTGAGTTATCAATCTTTTCGGCGACGTCAGCCTGACAGCCTTGTATTTTTTGCTTATATGCTCAAGGAGTATCGCAATCGCTGGTACATTCTCGGGCGTAAATCAGGGGAAAAGCGTTTGCTCAACCTAGCTCTAGATCGCTTGGAGGGAGTTGAGCGTTCAGCGAATAGCTATGAAGAATATGATGGACCTGATCTCAGCAAATATTTTGATCCAGTGATCGGAGTCACGGTCAACGAAGGGCAAGCTCCCGATACTGTAAAACTATTCGCTGTACACAGCATGGCTCCTTACCTACTCACCAAGCCGCTTCATCATAGCCAAAAAGTAATAGATAGAGGCTCGCAGGGCATAACGCTACAACTCAAAGTGCAACGTAACTTCGAGCTAGAAAAGGAAATTCTCAGTCTCAGCCCCTTCGTCAAGGTCCTCCAACCGGAAAGCCTCAAAAGGCGGATTTATCAACGCCTACAGCATGGATTAGATTATTATGAAAGTGATCTGACGACTGAACAGCTACCTAAGATCATCCGACGTTTTGTGGGCAAGGGCTATACGCATCACAAGCTATTTTTGCTCAAAGAGGTCGAAGAGATCAAAAAAAGGCTGCTTTATTATTTTCAAACTAAACCTCCGCAATCACACAAAAGCTTGCGTACGATCCCGAATCTATTGAATGCCGTGCCCAACCTCCTAGACATTTTCCTCAATGACAATCTCGCCGAACTATTAGCGCATTTGTTACCAGAGACAGAGCTTTTGACGGCACATTATAGTGAGTTAGCTGAGGAGAGCCATGAAGATTGGCAGCCAGATCATGCTTTTTTTCCCTTAACGGGGAACGCTTTGCCGGAGCAGACCATCTTGGTCCGCCTCTATCTATATAATGACAATCATCGCAAGCGACCTTTTCATTGTGTGCCCGGATCACAGCACCAAGCCTTGCGCGAAGCGCCTATCGATCCAACAGAAGCGGCAAAACGTGCTCAACAGATCGAAGCCCAAGCCGGAGATGTATTTATCAGTCATCCATTGCTACTCACGCGTTCGCCAAAGGCTAGAGCAGGACGAAAATCAGGCGTAGTCTATTTGGTATTTGGCTCGGGTAATATCGAATGATGGATTATGGTAAGGCAGTCAAATTATTGCGGATCATAATATACCATATCAATGCTGCCCAGAGCCAAAGGATCAATCCGTAAATAATCCGCAGCAACATCACTGAGGGCACTAGCTTATCTAGATAATGCCACGAAATACCGCCAAATACAAAACCCAAGGACCATAGCATTCCCACGCCGATCATCGTGGGCCATACCCAGTCTCCATGCCAATCATCAAAAGCGGGATATGATCGAAACAAAAAGGAAACCGGATAGTAAAGTAGCGCGCCTAAGGCTCCCATACTGATGAGCCCTAAGCCGAGAGTAACGACAAAGGCTATCGCAGAGAATTTGGTGGTATAGGCAAGCTCTTTCCAGAATTCGATCATCTGTGGTTTTTTAGGAGACTATAAACATACGAGAAAATCAGTAAGCTTTTTTTTGTCGCTGCGCGGAACGCTTCCATAATTGGGGGTCATATGCAGCTAGCTTCGGCTTGCAAGCCGAAGCTAGCTGCCGTAAATTGAATCAATTGCAATAATACCGTCAACAATGCTACGCTATCTCATCCCAGTTTTTGTATTATTATTCACGGCTTGTACCACGCCTGTGCCTCCTCCAGCTGCTATTGGCCCGTTGCCTTCCAAGGCGCAACAGGAATGGCACGATCTCAATTACTATATGTTCGTGCATTTCAACATGAACACCTACAGCAATATGGAATGGGGTACGGGCGGCGAAAAACCGGAGCAATTTGCTCCCACGAATCTTGATCCTCAGCAATGGGCCCGCATCGCCAAAGCGGCGGGTATGAAGGGGATTATCCTCACGGCGAAGCATCATGATGGTTTTTGCCTTTGGCCCTCAGCTTA
>JBGCFA010000422.1:0-10014 GCA_045106675.1 Bacteroidia bacterium | reverse complement strand
TATTTTTGAAATCAGTACAAGGATTATTTGTACTGCTTTGGAGCATCTTTTTCGGGTAGCTCAATCGAGCCGGGAATCCCTAAGAGTGGAAATTCCTTACGTAATGGGAAATACTCATAATCTTCAGGCATGAACATACGGCGGAGGTCAGGATGACCATTGAATTTGATGCCGTACATATCATAGACTTCACGCTCAAACCAGTTTGCCGATAGCCAAATGCTAATTACTGTGTCGACCACAGGATTTTCTTCTTCGACCCTGCAGCAAACTCTCAGACGCTGTTTGCCTTCTAGACTGGCAATATTATAAGCGACTTCAAATCTAAGTTCGTCAGTATAATGGTCCGAACCAGTAATATCAGAAAGGTAGTTGAAGTTGAACTGCGTCTTAAAAGTATTTAATACTTCGTAGATATGCTCAGCTTTCACCTCAATAGTCATTTCGTCAGCGTAGCCACGTACTTCAACGATGAAATCTTGAATCGTACTACTCTTGATGGTATCTAAAAAGGTATTTTCAGCCATTAGGATGTATTTCTTTTTCTAAGCAGAAAACGCTGTATTTTGTTTTGCTTATCGACCCCATTTTTCGGGATCTTTTTGCCAATCAAAGATAGTTTCCTGTTCGTGGGCGGCAAGATAGTCAATCTCAGTGGCTTTTTGCAAGAGCGCTTGGAGATTTGTCAAGGGCGTATATGCGGTTGCTGTTGTCGCAAAAGTCGTATCGGCTTGTGGGAATCCATAGCTAAAGATACTGAGTGTACCCAAAACTGTGGCTCCTTGCTCCTGCATGGCTTTTACGGCAGCTACGCTACTCTTACCACTTGATACCAAGTCTTCGATCACGACATATTGCTTGTCTTGCTCCAATCGACCCTCTATCATGTTTTGCAACCCATGCCCCTTGGCTTTGGCTCGGATATAGACAAAAGGTAAATCCATCGCTTCCGCAACCATGATCCCCCAAGCAATGGCACCTGTTGCCACGCCTGCAATAGCGGTAGCTCCTGGATACATGCTTTTGATCTTCGCGACAAAGCCTTTTGTTATCTCTTTTCGGATCTCCGGATAGGAGAGCGCAAGGCGATTATCGCAATAAATAGGGGACTTCCAGCCGGAACTCCAGGTGAAAGGGTCCTGCGCTTGTATGCGGACCGCTTTGATTTTTAGTAAATACTCTGCAATTTTGGTGTTTTCCACGGCGAACAGTTCATTTGGGCCGCAAAACTATGAAAATTTTTGCACTGAATCTATCAATCTCGTTTGCCAGCCATAATTCTAAGCGATCATACGAATTTGAACCTATCTCTTTTGAAGAGCTAATGGCTCATTTGTTCAAAGGTCTTGAGTTCCCTGACCAGCAGTTTTATGTTCTGGCTGAAAACAACGAGAAATTCCAACAAGACATCTTCGAATTACAAGCTAATGATCTTTGGCGTCAATTGGATCTAAGCGTAGCTTTTATTTTTCCAAGCGATGCTCAGATCCAAAAGTTCCTCGCAGAGTATCGAGATCGTTTTCGAGAGACTGATGCCTCTGGGGGAATTGTCTCTAATGAAAATGAGGAGTACTTAATGATCTACAATCGTAATCGTTGGACCCTACCCAAAGGTGGAGTCGAATGGGGCGAATCGATCGAAGAAGCTGCTTTACGTGAGGTAAAAGAAGAAACCGGTATCGATGAGGTCAAGCTGATCCAGAAGATTGGAGAGACCTATCATAGCTTTCGCCGCCGCGGTAAGTGGAATCTCAAGACTACTCACTGGTACGAAATGACCGGCAGCGCTGAGGCAGAGTTACATGCTCAAGCAGAAGAAAATATTGATGATGTCCGCTGGATGGGGCGAGAAGAATGGCTTACTCATGCCAAAGAATCTTATCCGCTGGTACGACAGGTGATGGAGGAGGAATTTATCCGTAAGCAGACTCAGTAGCTACTCCTTAGCTTGTGCATGGCCCTGAATTGATTAGATTGTAGGACGACACAGCATGAAAAAAACCTTACTCTTTTTATGGCTAGGGGCTATCTCCCTGACCCTTACTGCTCAAGTTGCCTTCTGGCAAAAATACTTGGGTAGCGAAGGATTTGATTTTGGCAAACGCCTCCTACTCAATGCCGATGGCACTTTTATCTTAGGGGGAGAGATTCCTTCCGAAAGTAGTCTCGCAGGTGAAACTCCCGCCAATCAGCGCGATAAAGACATTATCATCCTCAAGATGGCCACCCAAGACAAAGTCTTTTGGCGAGTCCAATGGGGGGGGAATGGTGAAGATATATTACATGACCTCATTTCCACTCAAGATGGCGGTTATCTCGCGATTGGGTCAACAGCTTCGAGTGAACTAGAAGGCTTTCACGGCGATACAGATGTTTTTATTCTCAAGCTAGATGGCTTGGGCCAAATCGAATGGACCAAAATATTGGGCGGTAAAGGAGATGATAAAGGGATTTGTGCTATCCAGACGAGTGAGCGTGATTTCGTGATTGGTGGAGAGTCTGGTTCCCAGAACGGCAGCATGCAGTCGCCCCATCATGGTGGCTTCGATAGTTGGATTGCTAAAATCAATCAATACGGCGGCTTGATTTGGGAAAAACATTTTGGCGGTCTCGGCAATGAGAAGACCGTTCGCATTCATGAGTTTACCCCCGGTAAATATTTTGTAATCAATTCTAGTGATCGACGAGATCAAGATGTTACGCTCAATTTTGGGCAAAAAGATGTCTGGGTATTCATGCTCAATGAACAAAAAGAAATTGAGTGGCAGCAAAATTTTGGCGGCACCCGCAACGATGATATTGCTGACAGCCATCTCGATAGCAAAGGTATGCTGACAATGGCAGGAACTACTTTTTCTGCCGATGGACATATTGAAAACCAGCGTGGGCTAGGTGATTATTGGCTATTACAGATTGATCCCCTCGGCAAAAAACAATGGTCTCAAACCTATGGAGGGACCAAGCCTGATGGCGTTAGTGGTATGACCGCAACTAAAGATGGTGGCTTTATCCTCTGTGGGATGACCAAATCACGATCGATAGACATCGAACGCAACAATGGCTATTTCGATGCTTGGATTGTCAAAGCCAATGATCGTGGAGAACGCATTTGGTCTCGGACTATCGGTTTTGAAGCGATGGACGAGATGAACGATATCATAGAGTTACCCGAAGGGGGCTATATCATGTTAGGTACAGTGCAACAGTTGGCGGGAGGTACCTCTTTAGCTGGACATCAAGGCAATGGTGACATTTGGCTTACCAACCTCAGCGATCCGCAAGTACCGCGGCTACGGCCATTTGTGACGCCTCCGATACTTTCAGGTAAGATCATCGACAAAGTGAGTGGTGAGCCGCTACAAGCGAACGTCTTGCTCACGGACAATGCCACCCTCGATTCAATCACTAAAGCCATCTCAGAGCCTACTGATGGCTCCTTTGTGCTTTTGATGCCTCCTTATGGCTTAGTCAGTATGAGTGCCCTACGCCCCGGTTATATGCTCTATGGGGAAGATATGCGTACTGATACGATGTTGGATAAAACCATCACTGAAAAAACTATCGCGCTCGAACCGATCGAAGTGGGTAGTTCGTTGATATTACGATTGATTTATTTTAACTCTGGAAAATGGGATTTGCTTCCCGCATCATTTGCTGAGTTGGAGCGAGTGGTCAAGTTTATGAAAATCAATCCGAGCGTACATATTGAAGTTGTTGGGCATACCGATAACACAGGAAACAGAGCTGAAAAAACGCAACTGTCACTTTTCCGATCCCAAGCTGTGCAAAATTATCTGGTCTCTAAAGGTATCCAAAAAGCCCGCATACGTGTCAAAGGGGCTGGCATGTCCCAACCCATCTCTAGCAATAGTAGCTCTGAAGGACGCCGAAAAAATCGACGAGTGGAGTTTACTGTGATCCGAAAGTAGGATTACTGAGTTCGTATTTCCAGAGATACGGATCTCCTCTTGGGGCAGAAAGTCAATTGGCTTTAATCTCCTCTGACCAAAATGATTTTTGCCACTTTCCTCTGTTCTCTATTCGAGAACTCTGCGTAGTATATTCCGGGATTTAATTTAGAGATGTCAAGTGAAATATCCTGACTACCAGCTTGAATATTGATTTGCTTCTCTACTAGGAGTTGGCCTAAAGAATTACGCAAGCGAAGTCTTCCGATCCCTGCTTGATTAGCTTGAATTCTCATCCCTAAAGAACCTGAGCTAGGATTCGGGTAAACGGAAAAACTAAGTCCCTTCGTTATTCGCTCAACTAATTCAACTTTGGAGTTAAGGATGGCGCCATCGGAATCGAGATATTGAATGCGATAGTAATTATTACCGTTTAGAGGATTTGTATCGATATAGCTGTACTCCTGGAGGTCAGACCCCTCATTTCGGCTGGGAATACGGCTGAGGTTTTTAAAACTGATTCCATCTCGACTACGTTGTATGGTATATTTTTCAACACCACTTTCTTGTGCTGTCGTCCAGTTAAGTGTGATGGCGTTCCCCGAAGGGGTAGCTGAAAAATCAAAAAACTCAATCGGTAAGGTGGCAGCGGGGAGATAGATCATGACAGTGGAGGTCGCGCTACTCGTCTGATTGCTTACTGCTTTGGCTTTGCCCACGCTATCGATGATTACTAGATTGCTGGGAGTAATGGAAAAAGAGGTGAAATCTAGTACGCCTTCATCTTCTTGAATGTCTTCTAATACAACAATTACACTTAATCTCCCGACACTCTTGGAGACTGATTGGTTACTTTTGTTTGAGCCTACCATGCCGACGGCCATCCTCCGTCTAAAAGCATTTACTTGGCGGCCAGTGGCTACGTTTTTGTCATCGTATGTAATAATCGCGCTATGAAGTTCGCCGCTTAGAGTTGGAGCCATCTCTATATTAGGCGTTTGGCTAAGAGGTAAGTTATAATCTAAGGTAAATGCTACCCCATAAACACCCTCTACGTCCCCGCCGTTTGCATCACTAAGTTGGATGTCATATGAGATGGTAAAAGTGTCAGATGCCATCATTGTGGTCAATGTGGGTTCTACGCTTAAGTATATACTATTTGAACCAGCAACCTCAAGGGCTTCATGAGAAAAGCCGACATTTTGCATTATCACTGCACCATCGGTCAAGATATCTACTACTCCATCACCATTGCAATCGGCATGCTTGTAGTTGACATTGGCATTATAGGCATGAGTTGGGTCAAAAGATTCGACCCAGTTGGTAGCCGTTTCTGATTGCCACTGACTTGTAGCATCACTCCTTGCTGGCCCACTACTTCCGTTGGCAATGCCCAAAGAGAGATAGTCAAGCATATCGACCTTGCCATCGACATTTACATCACCAGCCCATACACAGTCCCCACTGAGGGTAACTAGAATGGTGTCGCGGGCAGTGGCACCACAACCGCTAGTGGCGACTAAAATATAGATGCCAGAAGTATCGGCTAGAAATACTCTTTGAGTAGCAAGCAGGGTGTCCTGCAGATTTCTCCAGGCATAGGTCATGTCACTGATTGTTGCCTCTAGAGCTATCGCTGCTGCACAGGCCGTTGTATCTGGACCGAGATCTACCTCTGGTTGAGGGAGGATTTTGATAGATTGACTAATCGTATCTGAGGCATAAAGATTATTCGCGATCAAACTAACTTCATAATTACCTTCAGTACTGAAGGTATAACTCAAATTGGCATCGGTTGATATTGCTTGACCGTCTACGAGCCATTGATAAGTAAAGCCACCTATACTACTGTTTTGAAAGCTTGTAGCTAAGTTTAAGCAAGGCGAATTTGCTGCCGTAAATGAGGCATTTAGGGCATTGTCGCTAAAAATAAAAACTCCTCTATGGGTACCGACCCAGAGATTATTGTTCGCATCATTATAGAGAGCGGATGTGTTCTTATAAGGGAGACCTGCTATGGGGTCTGAATTGTCATACAATACCCAAGCATTACCGTCAAACTTGTTGAGGCCTTGATTCGTACCTGCCCAAATAAAGCCATTTTGGTCAATACAAAGGGCTTGCACTTTATCGTCAACAAGGCCTGAATTAGTAGAATTGTAGATCTTCCAATTACTCCCGTCAAATTTGATAAGTCCCCCATCATAGGAGCCTATCCAAAGCTGATTGAGGCTATCAGCAGCGAGAGTTAAAATTTTGATACTAGGCAAATCTGAATTGTCGGTATTGTATTCAGTAGTGTCTGTGCCTGCGATTTTGGTCAGTCCCTGATCATGAGCGAACCATAGTACATTAGCGGAATCTCTCATAACCGCATTGTATTTAACGATTGGACGAGTTGGGAATAAATCTTCAAACAAGGTCCAATTAGTGCCATCAAACTGGGCTAAGCCTACTCCATCGATAGCAAGCCAAAGCGTGTCTCCCTGATCTGCAAAAATGTATTTTACCTTATCACCAGGAATATCAGAATTATCCATATTGAAGAGTACCCAATCAGCTCCATCATACATGACTAGCCCTTGATCGGTGCCAACCCATAGATTGCCTTGACTATCTTTGGCTAGGCTGTGAGTGTTTCTGTGATCGAGGACATTCTTATCATCCCAAATAGTATCTTCACAATTGTATATATGGGATTCATAGATTCCATAATTGGTGCCAAACCAAGCGATTTCTCCATCTAAAATGATAGATTGGACTTTTTTCGAGTCAGTATTAACCAAAAAATCTTCACAGAGATTATTAATCTTGGCAGCTGCATTGAAGAGATTGATGCGTCCTCCAGTAGCACATTTTCCTGCTAGTTTTGGTAATTGATCAACAGTAGAAAAGAGGATTTCTTTAATCTGTTCGTGAGTGCGGAGGGTATCTTGGGACCAGAGTAGGCAAATTGCTCCTGTTGCCATAGGACTCGCCATAGAAGTACCACTTTTATAGCCATAAGCGTTTCCTGGAAGGGTAGAAAAAATGTCCTTACCTGGAGCCCCTAAATCAACTGATTTGTGGCTGTAATTGGAAAAACGAGCCAATTTGTCTTTATGGTCAGTAGCGGCAACGCAGATTACGTTTGCCAAGTCAAAACTCCCTGGATAGATAGGAGTCGCAGTGTTATTATTTGCATTGTTGCCGGCGGCAGAGACACACAATATCCCGGCAGTATTGGAGAGGGAAATTTCATCATATAAAACTTGGCTATAAGCGGGCCCTCCCCAACTATTGTTAGTCAATCTCGCACCCATATTGCGGGCATATTCGAGGGCAGGCAAAATACTCAATACAGAACCCGCTCCTTTTGCATCAAAGGCTTTAAGTGCCATCATCTGAGTAGTCCAACTGACGCCCGCGATCCCTTTGCCATTATTGCCTTTGGCTCCTACTATACCTGCCACATGAGTACCATGTCCGTTGTCATCAAAGGGATTGTTGTCATCATTGACAAAGTCCCAACCGATCAAATCATCGGTATATCCGTTATTGTCTTCGTCTATATTGTTAAGGTCTCCGGGATCGAGTTGCCAAATGCCGTCTATCCATTCGATCGTATGTCCATCGCCATCAAAGTCCTCAGCAAGATTTTGCCAAATATTGTCAACTAAATCTTCATGTCCCCAATCGATACCTGTATCAATGATACCTGTAATGACACTTTTATTACCTGTATTTGTATTCCAATGGCTGGATATTTTGATGTCTGCTCCGCTACTTCCCCCCGTTTGCCCTAGATTGGATAGGCCCCATTGTTTTTCAAAATAAGGGTCATCTGGAGTTTCTTCCATCTGATAGATATAATCTGGTTCTAGATAAAGAATATGGTCGTTTTGCGAAGCATAAGCCTGTAAAGCATTGAAACTACGCTCATCATTTAGCTCCCAAACTTCAACCTGGTCTTGCGGAATAGAAGTAATCAACTTGCCTTCTATCTGTCTGTGGATCTCCTCTTTTACGCTTTCTGCCGCTGATTGATTGTATTTTAAAACTACTCTGCCTGTCGAAGGGTAGTGAGTTTGGCTCCAACTAGACTGAGGCAGAAAGACCAGAAATAACAGTAACAAAAAGGGTGAAAAGTAGATTTTTCTCATTCAGAAAAGATTGATAAAAGAGGGAAGGAGGACTATAGTGCTTTGAAATAGCAGAGTACCGATACTTCTCAGCGGAAGTACAGTATTTTATGGAAGGTTTCAGACGAGTTTTTTTGAGAAACATTACCTGTTTTACCTGGGTTTTGATCTCATGCTCACTAAGGGAACCGCTTTGTCATGGGAAGAAAGGATCACAATCGAATTGGCTTTGTTTCAATTTTTGGTAATAATTTTGATGGGCGTCTAGGAGTGTTTCAGTATGTCTCAACAAGTTGTACTTAGGCTGCAACCGATTTTTGAAGGCTGTTTTGTTCTACAATCTCACTCGTAATGACAACGGGGACTTCTTGATTCCAATTTTGGGTTACAAAGCGTAAAAGATTTAAACCATCAAGATTGAGGGTTTCGGTTTGGGCTTCAAGCGCCTGTAAAGTTTGTTCCTGTCGAACAACGATAAATCCTTTCTGACGCAGCATATTAACGATAGAAGAAAGCATTGCATCTTTTTCGTCAGTTACTAGTAGAGGGAATTGATTGTTGATTGACTGGATCATAATTTTTCGTTTAACGCTATCTGATTGCTTTCGCTTACCATACAATATTAATCAGAATCATAGCTAGGCGATAATACAATTTTGGCCACTTCTGAGGGGATTTTCCGGTTGTGTTTTTTTGCAATAAGTTGATTGTCAGTTGTTTTTAGGTGTTGTGTAAAAGAATGGACTGAGGATATTTCAGTTATTTATGGATGTTTTCCTGTGAAAAAACTCCCTTTTATACTGAAATTGTCGCCCATACAGTATTCTCTGCAGGTTTTCATTCTTCCAGTTTATCAAGTCATCCTTCAACTGATCATGTTAAATGATTATCCGGTACTATCCATCGTTTTCCAATGATAAGTTGCAGCTGCAATAAGCAGCCTATCAAATAATCGTTCTTTGAAGTAGCGTCGGTTGTATTTATAGCAGAATTCATTAAGATAATTCTGTAAATACTTTTGTTTGACATGATGGAAAGTTCCATTGATCCACCTCTTGGCATTACTAATGGAAATGTGCACCCATGGTAGCAAGGTATGGGCATTTACTTCAAGATTTGACAAATTGAAGGGGGTATGCTTCTCAAAACTTTGGCTTAGTAGCGAATAAGAAGTTGAAGCATCGGTAAGGATTTCAGCCTTAGGCTCAATGCACTTTTGCGCGTTTATATCTAAGGTGCCTGCCTCGAGATCTGGGATGACAACCATTCTCAGATGACCGGCCTTGCGATTGGGACGATGTTTTTGCTGCTTATCTTCATCCACAGGCTCAGATTCTACCATTACCAGTACCTTGGATTATTGCTGGGAACCTCTGCCTCGTTTAAGATCGTCTTAATCTTCGCGATCTTCTTCTGGCTAGGACTTAAAAAAAGCCCTCATCCATCTCTACGACAGATTCCAACTGATATAAGCGATCTCTTTGGCCCATAACAGAGCGAAGTTTGTGCACCATTTCCCAGATAGGCTGATAGCGTTTGTGCCCCAATTGTCGCTGTAGTTCCAAAGTAGAAAAGCCTTTCTTAGTTGCAGTGAGCAAATGCATCGTGATAAACCAGTAGCGAAAAGATAGTTTACTGTTTTCCATCACGGTACCGCTGCGAAGGGTGGTCTGAAAACGGCAATTTGAACAACGCCATTGAGCTTTATTCGATAGCCAGTAGTGTTTCTCCCTACCACAGCGTTTACAAACTATGCCGACGCTCTCTCGATGCCTTTTCCAATGAGCCCGACAACTTGACTCATCGGGAAACTTCGATATAAATTCTATAAGACTCATAAATCCTTTTGGTTCTCTGACAAATTCCGTGGTACGGAGCATTTTGATAAAATCTGATGCCTTCTAGGGTAAAAGTTTTTTACTTTTGTTGTATAACATCCCCCATCCAAGACGGCCCCTTCAAATGGGCCTGATGTAAAATTTGGA
>JBGCFA010000421.1:0-14523 GCA_045106675.1 Bacteroidia bacterium | reverse complement strand
CAAATTTTACATCAGGCCCATTTGAAGGGGCCGTCTTGGATGGGGGATGTTATACAACAAAAGTAAAAAACTTTTACCCTAGAAGGCATCAGATTTTATCAAAATGCTCCGTACCACGGAATTTGTCAGAGAACCATTATTATTTCCCAACCTCTACTCTGCCTCCACTCGCTACCGCTTTGTAGATCGCTTCGATTACCAACATATCGCGTCGGCCTTCATCACCGCCTACATTGAGCAGCGGGTCGCCAAGTAAGATATGACGGGCAATGCCATCCATATGAGCCGCTTGTTGATTGATAGCCGGGAACTCCATTGGTTTGTCGTTGATCGTGCCTTTAAAACCTCCATAACCATAGCAAGGCCCCATTTCAAAACGCCCTTTTTCACAGGCTACACGCATATATTCGGTACGTGCATTATAGCTAGTTGTGCATGAAGCAATCGCTCCGGAAGGGAATTCCATCTGCCAAAAGATCGTTTCATCAACTTCCGCAAACTTGACAGGATTGGTCTTAAACTCTTGTGCAGTAACGGCAATCGGCTCCTCACCGATGACAAAGCGTGCAGCTTGAATCACATAAATCCCCACATCCATCAAGGCACCTCCACCAGCTAAAGCTTTTTTGAGACGCCATTGGTTGGGATCGCCAGATTGAAAGCCAAAGCCCCCTTCAAATAGCTTCACCTTGCCCATCGTTTCTTCTTGACCGATGCGCTGAGCTTCTTGATTGAATGGCTCATAATGAATCCGATAGCCCACGGCCAAGGTTTTGTTGGCTTTTTTGGCTGCTGCAATCATGCGATCACATTCTGCCACAGAAAGCCCCATCGGTTTTTCGGTGATGACATGCTTGCCCGCTTCTAGGCCACGAATGACATATTCAGCGTGCATGCTATTGGGCAAAACCACATAAATCAGATCAATGTCTGGATTGTCTTTGATCTGATCGTAAGTCTCGTAATTGTAGATGTTTTCAGGCTTGAGATTGTGGTCTTTTTGCCACTTTTCAGCCTTTTCCGGTGTCCCGCTAACGATTCCCATCAGCTGGACGTTTTGCGTCTCTAGCAAAGCGGGTAACAATCGATTGGTAGCATAATTGCCTAAACCAACTAAGGCAATCCCTAACTTACGATCAGCGGCTTGTACACAAGCTGGGCTCAAACTGCTGAGGGCGGCTGTACCAATGGCAGCGGCTCCTAATCCAAAGCTTCCTTGACGGAGAAATTCACGGCGAGTAGTCATAAGGATTAGATAGGAGATTTTCGCCGCTTTTGCAAATGGAGCTTCCGCAAAATGTCTTCCTCCTCTCAACTTCCTTTTTGTAGAGGGGCTGCTCCGCAGAACGCTTCCTTCTACAGTTTGGCCTTCCTGCGATTGACTGGTTCGGCATGCATGCCGAACCTACGGGTGAAAACGTTCCCTGAAAGGGCTCACAAAACGCTCCTCTGGACTACGGTCCAAAACCGCAAATATCACGCGTGAGAAAACATTGCGAAACGGACCTTCAAGCAGGAGTTCGGCGAAGTAGCCGGCCACGTCTTTTGGCTCTTGTTTGAAAACGCCACAGCCCCATGCGCCCAATATCAAAGTGTCAATATGATGATAGGCAGCCAAAGCGAGAACTTTTTTCGTCCGGACTCGCATCACCGCTGCGACATCAGCTAGACGTTCGGGATTATTTTGCCTTAGCGCACTGACATTGGCAGCGGCGGAGGTGATAAAGCTGACGGGATAGTAGTCGTCGAGGAGTTTGTCTGCCGCGTCGCGGAACACCGGAACGCTTGGGCTATAAATCATCCGATCAGTATAAAGCCCCAAACGATGCTTGCGATGATATTGAAAATGCTCTTCCTTCTGAGCGATACAAGGATATAAACCCGAGGCACGCGCCAAATCTTCCTCTTGGGCCTTGGTCCCACGGAGCACTCCCCCACCGGGATTTTTGGCCGAGGCAAAGTTAAGAACACCAATATGTTTAGCTCCAGATAGGTGCGCGCGTAAACTCGCTTCAAAGGAAGTTTCATTACGGACGACAAAGTCAGTCTGCTCAGTCTTGGCCTCAAAAGGCTGGTTCATCAGGCTTTCTAATTCGTCGGGTAAGTATGCTCGACTCGTCGCTACTGCTTGTTGTTGGGCAGAGCCAAGTTCGACTTTTTGGCCTTGAGAGTTTTGATAATAGCCTTGGCGGAGAATCTTGAGCGTCTCTTGTATAGTAAGTATGCGTTGTGCTTGATTAGACATAATGTGTTATATATACACAAATACGGTTGCCGATTAAAATGGTTCGTTATAGCTATCGGTTTGCAAAACGATGGTTACAATTTTTTTTCAAAAAAACGAATTCCCGGTGTCGGATTATGGTTATAGCGACTAATCGGATAAAAACCCATGGACTGATAAAGCTTAGCTGCACGATGCATTGTAGGATGCGTATCAAGTCGCATGATTTGATAGCCAGCATTTTGCGCCTCTAAAAGTAAGCGTTCGACTAGGCGAAAACCGATCCCCTGCCCTTGATAATCTGGTAGGACAAACATCCGTTTCATCTCACAGATATCCGCTGCCAATGCTTGGAACGCCACGCAGCCTAGCGCTTGCTGCTCATATTTTGCCAATAAAAGACAGCCTTGAGGAGAGGCATACTTTTCAGATAAGGCAGCTAGTTCGGCGGGATAGTCTCCCAAGGCAGCATCATGATTGCGCAACTCACCGTAATAAGTCAGCAAATCTCTCACCGCCTCTATCTCAGTGGGCGTCTCAGCAAGGGTGATATGAATAGACTGTAGTTTCATGTCAATAAGCAGTTTCTCATGCGCATACGATCATTAGAATACGATTAAATTTCAGCTCCTCTACGATTATTTATTCGACCAAAACCACTTTCGGATTGAGCTGAGTTTCCCATGACGAAAAACTAAAAATATCCTTTTTGATCAAGCCCAGAAAGTAGAGATGCATATCTATCAAGCTTGACAAGTCAAATTTATCCTCCCGTCCATAAAGCACCTACTGTCAATCACTTACTCAAAGTTGAATTAACAAAAACCCTCCTTTTTTAGCCACCAAATTGGTTCCAAATCTAAACCTAGCTCTGTAAACTCTGCCACAAAAAAAGGCAGTTTTAATTCAACTGTTATCGCCAATAAAAAAGGGCAAAATAATTTGCACTCACAAACAATTTCAGAAGTAAGCCAGTTGGGAGGGGGCTTTCATTCATGTTATAATCACTAATTCAAAATGATGAATTTCAGAGTATTATTTTCGGCCTTCTTATTGGTTGGTCTATTAAGTTTTTCAGCCTGTGAAAACACAGACAATCCAGAAGTAAAAGATATAATCGTCCTTGCCCAGGAAACGGACAATCTCAGCACTTTAGTAGCTGCTTTAGAGCAAACGGGTTTAACTAGTGCGCTAGAGGCGACTGGTCCATTTACAGTTTTTGCCCCAACTAATGAAGCATTTCAAGATCTATTGGATTCTAATGCAGCGTGGAGCAGCCTCAGTGATATCGACAATGATTTATTGACCCAAGTGCTTCTCTTCCATGTGACTAACGGAGCCGTCAAAGCAGCTGATCTCTCTGACACTTATGTTAAGACTCTCAGCGAAGGTCCTAATGACGAAACCATTGATTTGCGTATCCTGACAACTGGTGGAGTAACATTCAATGGTGATGCTGCCCCTATCGCAACGGATATCGAAGCCGACAATGGTATCATTCACACGATCGACAAGGTGATGCTACCTCCTACGGTTGTTGACCTTGCCTTGGACAATGAAGCATTTTCGAGCCTTGTAGCGGCTTTGACCCGTGCAGATTTGACGATCAACTTCGTTGAAATTCTCAGTGGAGATGGCCCATTCACAGTATTTGCCCCTACCAATGCTGCCTTCTCTGCACTTCTTGATTCCAATGATGATTGGGAAACCTTAGGTGATATTCCGCTAGCCACCTTAGAAGCAGTCCTACAGTATCATGTTGTTAATGCAGCAAACGTACAGGCTGACCAATTGACCAATGAGCAAGAGATCGTAACCCTTGGTGGCAAACTTCTCATCGACCTGACTGATGGTGCCAAAATCAAAACCAACACTGATCAGACCGTCAATATCATCATCACTGACGTACAAGGAAGCAATGGCGTAGTACATGCTATCGACGCAGTATTGCTCCCATAATTTCGTAAAAGCTGTTGATTTCATATTGCCCAGGTCTTCATAGACTTGGGCTTTTTTTTGTTTTTCCGCTCCATCGCGGAACGCTTAGCCACATCCAATTGCCAAACTCAATGTCCATTGCTCAAATAAATCCTGACACATTCTGTGTTGGATTTCGAGATTGAACATCCCCATTATTGCAGGATTACCTTTTGATAATAAGTACGCTCATTTCCTTCTAGCGCCAAAATATATACCCCCGCACTAAGCTGCTTGGGTTCAAGCAATACCGAATTAGTTTGGGCGATAGGCTGTGTATAGACTACTTGCCCAGAGAGGTTCAACAAACTTGCGCTTTGCAGTCGTACAGTCTGATTTTGCCAGCTTACCCGCAATTGATCAGAAAAAGGATTAGGAGCAAGACTCAAACCCAAACTAAGACTAGGATCGATACTCGTAGAGCAATTTTCTTTGCGAGAATCCACAAATATCTTGATCTGCAAGAAGGCAGGTAATATGCAGGTATTGTGATCATTATTAGCTCCGACGCTGACAGCATCTACATTAGGAGCATTGTTGGCCTGCATTTGAGATTCGGCAACAATCGAATTTTGAAAAGGTACCACATCATCGCCTTCACAATAAAACATGCGCAAAGGAGACTGAGGCGACCAATCATACAAATCATTGTCCCGCAACGCGACATTGAAGGGATGCATCGAATCAGTTTGAACCGCTTGTATATAACTTGGCTGCAACATAGTTGTAGCTACCGCGGGAAGATTGATGCCGCTCTGCGAACCATTGCGATTGAAGATCAAAGGAATCTCAGTATCATAAGGTGCTACAAATACTTCCGACAGATTGTTATAAAGGTTGCCATAGACTTCTTGATAAGCCAAAACCATATAAGCAAAGTAATAAGATGTCGTTACCGAAGGAGTCCCAGAAAAAAAGTATTGACTCATCGTACCCGAAAGATCATAAGGTCCTCCTCCTACAGCTACGCCTGTAACATCAAACTCTGTCGCATGCAGCGCTTCAAGCTCTCTAAATTGAGCCATCGAAACATGTGCTCCCTGAGAATAACCTCCGATGAAGAGTTGCTCATTGAGTGGCACAGAGATATTGGCGCAAAGCTCGCGAGTTGCTCTGAGCATATCTACTCCACTAGTTGCTTCTGATTTGGCATGAATAAAGGGATGTCGACCGGGACTTTCTCCCAAACCAAGGTAGTCCGGCATCGCGACGACATAGCCTGCAGTCGAAAAAGGTAAACCAATCGTAGACTCATCCCCCAGATCCGAAGGCAAGCCCTCATCATAAATCACAGTCGCATGATTGTAAATCACCAGAGTAGAACCGCATGGATACATTTTAGGAACCATGACCGCACCCGAAGCAAAGCTCAAACCATTGCCTTGAGCATTGAGCGTCCAGTACACAATTTTATAAACATCAATCTCATACTCAATCGGAGCCGCAAACTGAGGTAAACCAAGCGTTGCATATTCTGCAGCAATCTCAGTTAGCGTATAAGATTCGATTAGACTGTCAGAAACCAACTCTCCTCTTACTTGGGCAGATACATTGCCTACCCCAACTAATATCAATGAGAAAAATAGATAAAGCAGCTTTTTTGATATATTCATCCTCAATGCCTTTGCGTGTGATTAGTCTACAAAAATGAGATTAAAATTACAGATTTTAGGGGGATTAATCGCCCTACTATTTATACAATGTACCAGTCCAACACCAGATACCCTCACCCAAACTCAAGTTTTGGTTGTCGGTGGGGGAGCTAGTGGTGTTGCAGCAGCTATCCAAGCGGCGCGTTCTGGCACAGAAGTCCTGCTCGTCGAAGAAACAGCCTGGTTAGGAGGCATGTTGACCGCAGCCGGAGTCAGTGCTACAGACGGTAACCATCGTTTGCCCTCTGGACTTTGGGCCGAGTTTCGTCAAAAACTATACGATTATTATGGCGGACCGGATTCTGTCTTCACCGGATGGGTCAGCAATACCCAGTTTGAGCCCCACATCGGCAATCAATTTTGGACTGAATTGGCGGATACAGAGTATAATCTGACGCGCTGGCATGGCTGGTGGGTCGTCTCTGTCGAACGCGAAGCTGATCAGGTATTAGGCGCTACTTTTGCCAACTCCTCCGGAGAACGCCGGATCGTAAAGGCTGAAATCACCATCGATGCTACCGAACTAGGAGATGTATTGGCTTTGGCAGGCACGACTTATTTTACGGGACAAGATAGGCCGAGTGATCCTCACAACGATAATATTCAAGACCTTACCTATGCTGCAATCCTCCAAGATTATGGCGATGATCGTAGCCATCTGATCACCGATCCTCCCGCTTACGATCCCGAAGAATTCAAATGTCTTTGCCTCGAAGCCTGCGATGAACCCCAAACCGACACCCGCGATTGTGAAACCGTTCTCAATTATGCCCTCCTCCCCAATAGCAAGTATATGATCAATTGGCCCAACAACGGCAATGATTATTATACCAACCCTATTCCCATGACGCGGGTCCAGCGAGACTCGGTCTATCAACTCGCCAAAAATCGGACCTTGGCCTTTGTGCATTTTTTGCAGACTCGCGCGGGCTATCCCAATTTAGGGTTAGCAGAGGATGAGTTCCCGACTGAGGACAAACTGCCTTTGATCCCTTACCATCGTGAATCCCGCAGGGTCTTGGGGCAGCTACAACTCACTGTAGCCGATATCATTGATCCTTACGCTGATCGCGAACGCCCTTACTATCGACAAGCTATTGCGGTTGGCGATTATCCCTTGGATCATCATCATGGCAAAAATCCTGATGCTGCACCAGAAGAGTATCCAGCTATCCCTTCTTTTTCGATCCCCTTGGGAACGCTCATCCCTCAAACAGTCAAAGGATTGCTAGTAGCCGAAAAAAGTATCAGTGTCACACATATGCTCAGTGGCGCTTCTCGTCTGCAACCTTGTGTGATTTTGATTGGGCAAGCCGCCGGAGAAACGGCTGCTGTTTGCGTCAAGACCGAGCGTTCTCCGCAGGAGCTCTCCCCTATCGAAGTGCAGCAAGGCTTACTCGATGCTGGCTGCTACTTGCTACCTTATATAGACGTGCCGCCCAGCGATCCCGATTTCGAGACCATCCAAAAAGTCGCCCTCAAAGGCTGGCTCCGAGGCCAAGGCGTACCTTATAAATGGGCCAACCAAACTTGGTTTTATCCAGATAGTGTGCTCAATTGGGGGCAGATTGCAGGGCAAGTGCCGCTTTCATTTGTGCAAGCACCTGAACCTCGTAGCAAACGCGCTTGGGCCCAATTTTTAGCTAAAAACTTATAATTTCATGAATCGCTACCTACTACTACTAATTGCATTAGGCTTTGGCTGCAACAGTCCAAAACCCGAAACCAAGCGTCCTCCCAATATTGTGATCATCTTTACCGATGATCAAGGCTATGAAGATGTGGGCGTCTTTGGTTCGCCCGATATCGAAACGCCACATTTGGATCAGATGGCAGCTGAAGGTGCACAATTCACCCAGTTTTATGCGGCCCAACCCGTGTGTTCGGCGAGCCGCGCTGCCTTACTTACTGGCTGCTATCCCAATCGGATTGGCATCCACGGGGCCCTATTTCCCAAAGCCAAAACAGGACTCAATCAGGCTGAAACAACCATTGCCGAAATGCTGAAACCCTTGGGCTATGCAACCGCGATCTTTGGCAAATGGCATTTAGGAGATCATCCGGACTTGATGCCGCAAAATCACGGTTTTGATGAATATTTTGGTATCCCCTTTTCCAATGATATGTGGCCGCTTCACCCCAATCAGGCTAACTTCAACTTTGATCCTTTGCCTTTGTATGAGGGAGATTCGGTCGTACAATATCTAGAAGACCAAAGTCAGCTGACAACGCAGTTGACGGAGCATGCAGTCGATTTCATCGAACGCAAAAAAGACGAGCCCTTCTTTATATATGTACCGAATCCGATGCCGCACGTGCCGCTTTTTGTTTCGGATAAGTTCAAAGGCAAATCTGCTCGTGGTCTGTATGGCGACGTAATTTCGGAGATTGATTGGTCGGTGGGAGAGATATTGGCAGCTCTCAAACGCAATGGTCTCGACGATAATACTTTGGTGATTTTCACCTCTGACAATGGGCCTTGGCTCAATTTCGGGGAGCATAGCGGTTCAGCCTTACCACTCCGCGAGGGCAAAGGTACTGCTTGGGAGGGAGGTGTTCGTGAAGCGTGTATCATGCGTTGGCCGGGGCAAATTTCGCCCAAACAAGTAGTGAACAGCCCCGCGATGACAACCGATCTCTTACCTACGATAGCGAGTTTGACGGGAGCGGCCTTGCCGAACGCTACCATCGATGGGCATGATATTACCGCTTTGATGAAGGGACAGCAGCAGACACCTCGCCCAGAAGGTTTTGCCTATTATTATCATCGTAATGAACTCCATGCGATCATGAGTGGAGACGGACGTTGGAAACTCTATTTTCCGCATCGCTATCGGACTCTCAACGGAGGCGAAGGCGGCAAGGCGGGATTGCCCGTCGATTATGAGCATAATGATCTCACAGAGATGGAGCTATACGATCTACAAAATGACCTGAGTGAAACGACAAATGTCATAAGCCAGCAGCCAGAGGTAGTAAAGGAGTTGAGTCTACTGGCAGAGTCTTATCGTTCCCGACTAGGGGATGCTCTCAACAAACGTGAAGGGAGTGAAAACCGTGAAGCGGCGGTAGTCAGTTGGGAGTAAGGGCGTGCAAGCAGGACCAATACATCGAGGTTCATTGTAGAGTATAGGCGTAAAATTTTACGCCTATACAAGCAAACGTTCCTCGAAGCGGGAAAAAGGACTTATTGCGAAATATGAGATTTCTCCTCCTTCCTGCGGTCGGAGTTCGAAATGACGCGTTCCGCGAAGCGGCAGAGAAAACAATGATTTTGTAACTTTTCGCCCAAGCTGCATTATGTAAGAAAACAAATCCTACATACAACGATGCTTTCAATCCACCTTCGCGGCTTAGTCAGCTGTGCCCTACTCTCTGTAATCTTTTGCTCTAGCCTAATTGGACAAGAACAAATCAGTCTGGAGCAAGCGCTCGATCAAAAACTGGTTCGTATTGCGCTCCAAGGCAATGGCGGATATCGAGGAGAATGTCTCAAAATCCTCATCGAAAACCTAAGTCCGGCAGCTTTATCTATTCAAATTCCGGCAGGACAAATTTTTGCTAGTCAAGACACCTCTGTGCAAGACCTTATCGTAACTCAAGAAGCGCTATTGGTGATGGCTCCTCAAGAACGGAAGACGCGTAATCTCCTGACGATGTGTACCCAATCCTTCAATATGTCGCCGAGCAAAGGAGAACGATTTCGCTTGGGACCATTGGCGGTAGGAGGACTGTTGACCTTAGCGCAAAAGATTTCTCGCAAAGGGTATCAAAATAGCACTGCCCAATCTGCGGTCTGGAGTATGGCTAACCAAGAGTCAGTGCGGAGTATCTATGGCAATGATACTGCGATGGTCCGCGACATCGCCCAAACGATAAGTGATGCTACAGGGATTGCCATGAGTGAGTTTGTTTTCACCCCCAGAACTCACAGCATTACTTCTATCCGTACGAGTATCGAGGGTTTGCTCAAGCGAGATCTGCGAGAGGCGAGGTTGGATTTGGTCAGCCCTTCTGGCGAACGCATCCGCACATACTTTGAAGGTCGTAAACTGGAAGCAGGTTTTCGTCAGTTTCGAGTAGGTGCGAGCCATACTTTAGGAGAGACTGCTGAGTTGTACCTACGTCTAATGGAAGGAGACGAGATCATTTTAGAGAAGCCCGTCAGCCCTAGCGATAGCGTAACGCCTCTCTTGCATCTGTATCAAAAGGTAGCGATGCAATATCAAGTAGAGCAAGATATAATCGCGAAAGTTGGCGTTTATGATGAAGCGGATAATCTTTACTTTTTGATCAAAGAAGGGCAAAAAATAAAGCAAGGAAACAATCGCGGGATATTCATTGCGGGTTGTTACGTTCCCCAAGGGGAGCAATACTACATCAAACTCAAAGTAAATGGAGAGAGCTTTGCTGAAAAGGCACTTGATCCTAATGCGCCGCCGCCTCAGCTATTTGCCAAAATTTCGTTGCGAGGAGAATTTCGATTTGCAGTGCCAGAAATAATGTCTAACGCAAAAGTGGCGATATATACTGAATCGGGAGAGATGAGGCGATTGATCTATGATATCCATCACCTAAACGCCGGAAACAAACGAATTTCGTATCATTTTGAACATTACGATGGGCCGGATCAAAACTTCTATATCAGGCTCATAAGAGAAGATGGGAGTATTGCCGCAGAGCAAAAAATCAGTCATTAATTCAGCATAATCATTAAAAAAGGCCCTTCAGGGGCCTTTTTTAATTGGTACTCTAATCTTAAATAAAGCGTAGGTGATAATATTACAGCTCAGGTTAATTTATATCCAGTTCACATAAAAGTCGTTGTTTGTTTGCATTCTCTTACATATATTGTCTAAACAAATATTACATATACAATTATCTATAATCCCGGATAAACTACCTTTTGTTCAACACAAACTAAAAGAGAGATTAGCAGGAAACGTCTTAATAACAGCCTTTTAACCTTCTGCCCTTTACTTTTCAATCTATCTGCCACAGCATCTGTTGTTGGCAGCTTTACCTATTTGTCAATTACTGAATACGCAATAATTACCTCCTAGCATGTTGAAAATTCGACCTATTCCCTTACTCCTTTTCCTCCTGTTTTTGGCAGGATTCTCACCCGGTGCCTGGGCACAGGGCCTTGAAATGACCGTCAGCAATGCCAATGGGGCTGCAGACACCGACGTAACTGTCGATATTTCCGTGCGAAACTTCAATACCTTATATGGTTATCAAGGGACCATTGCCTTTGACGAAACAGTATTGGAGTATGTAGGAGCAAGTTCTCCAAACCCAGGAGTAGTGAATTTGGTTGCCTCTTCAGCCCCTACTAATACTATCCCGAATAATAAGCTGACTTTTTTATGGAATGATATTAATCTGGTAGGGGTATCGCTGCCAAATGACGCAATCATCCTTAGCTTAACCTTTCATATTAAGGCAGGTCAAGCAAATGGTACGGTCTCACCTATAAGTATTGATGGTACAGAAACAGACCTAGGGTATGTAGATAGCAATTTCAATTTCAATAATAGCATTGGGGTCACCAATGGTACTGTTACTACCCTTATTACGCAGCTCAGTCTTCAAGATAGCTTAATTGCATGGTATCCCTTTGATGGAGATCCCTTGGACTATAGTGGTAATGACAACCATGGCACCTTAGGTGGCGCAGTATTGACTACAGATAGATTTGGGAATGCTAATAGTGCATTTTCATTCAATGGCAGCTCGGATTTTATCAGTATTGCTAACAATCAGAAGTTACAGCCACAGTTACCCGTTACATTGAGCGCTTGGGTCTACATTGATGACTATAATCTGAACAATGTATTTCGCAATAATTTCCAGACAACTCTTTACAATGGTATCATCATCAACATCGTCAATGGTTATGTACAGCCTTCAATTGGTGATGGCGGTCCGACTGGTCCTGCGGCGAGAAGAAGTAAAACAGGAACTACTCTGTTGACTCTTAATACTTGGTATCATATTGCCTGTGTGATCCGAGATCCGCAGGATATGGACATATTTATTAATGGTAAAAATGATTGCGGAATTTACAGTGGTAGTGGCAGTACCTTAAACTATATTTCAAGCGACGATGGTAGAATCGGGGAAGGATCTTCGATCAACAACACCTTCTATAATGGCAAGATTGACGAAATCCGCTTTTATAATCGCGCCCTTGATAAATCTGAAATTAGAATCCTCGCAGATTTCCCGCCTCAGGATTCAATTCTATTCTTAGGGGATGCTTTACAACTTGATGCAGGCTATGGCAGTCTCATTAGTTGGAGTCCCACCGCGGGTCTAAGTTGTACAACTTGCTCAGACCCGATTGCGACCCCTAATGTTTCTACTATTTATACCGCTATTACTGCCAATACTCCTGGTTGTTTGGATACAGTAATCCTTAGCTTGACGGTCAATCCGAGCAATACTGGCCCTTGTGAATGTGCCCAGAGATGGGAAGATGGAGCAGTTTGGGCCCCTAATGATTGTAGCGGAGGGATAGATGAATCTCAAAACCCACCTGCGGGAAGTAGTTCAAAAGGGATCATCGAATGTGGTAGTGCAGCAAATACGCAGTCCAATATTAGTGCAAATTGCACTTATGATCCAGCGGGATTCCAAGTAGATCTCAGCGGTCAAGTATGTATAGATCCTAGTAGTGGGATTCCCTTTGTTCCTCAACCTATGGGACCAACAAGTGGGGAGCCAGTAATATGGTTGCAATTTGACGTACGCCCTAATGCGGGTAATTTTCAAATTCAGATCAATGACAATGATGCCGCAGACAATCCAGCATGGGCATTATATTATTCTACCGAAAGTCAATCGTGTACAGATGCTCCCGGCACTGATGGCAATACATTTGAATTAGCCGGAGATTGTTCGAGTCTTGTCTTTGCGACTTGTGGAGTTGAAAGTTCTAGTACTTGGAACACCATCCCTGTCCCTAATTTTAGCGAAACGACCAATTACTATATTGTCCTGTGGGATCAAAATGCTGATGGCAATTTTGACCTCAATAACTTTAAAGCACGTTTTGGATGTGGTGTTACCGGTGGCGGTGGATCAGATCCTATTTGTGTGGTCGAAGAGACAAATACCACTACCGAATGTGGCACAAATGGCGAATTGGTAGTCACTACTCAAGTAAGTGGTATCAATGGTACCTATGTCGCTACTGATAATACTGGAGCGACTGGTGTATCTTATATATATACCTCTGCTGGTGGTGCAACGAATACTACAGGCTTAGTACTGACAAATTCAACTGGTACGGGTGAAATAACCGGCACAGTTACAGTCATGTACCCTGCGGGAACGACTAATTATGGCTTTGATGTTACAAACACAGACCCTACTTCCAGCCCTCCACCTGAAGATCCTAATGCTTGTACCATCACTGTTTCAGGTACCGCTGCGGCTTGCCCTGTTTGTGATGTAAGCTTGGTAAGTGCAGTCCAAAGCCCAGATGCATGTGTAGCACCTGCCAATGGCAGTATCGTTGCTATTGCAACTTCGAGTACTGGCACATTAGAATTTTCTCTTGATGGTATTGATTGGTTTACAGGTACAGCCACAGCCAATCCTGACGAATACACCTATACTTTCACTGGTTTAGGCCCAGCTTCCTATCAGGTGAGAGTACGTGATATCGGAGTAAGCCCTGTTTGTTGTGATATTGGCACTCCTGTAGTTATAAATGCTTTACCAAGTCCTGCACCAGTGATCTCTGGTGATAATGATTATTGTGAAGGAGGCGGAGTAGTGTTAGACGCTGGTTTAGGCTATGCTTCATACACTTGGTCAACTACTGCGACCTCTCAGATGATTACCGTACAGGCGGGTTCATATACAGTTACTGTAACAAATGCAGATGGATGTAGCGGAGATTCCGCGCCATTTACCGTTACTGAAAATCCAACCATTACTAATACTGATGCGATTACTATCTGTGCTACGGACTTGCCATATACTTATGGTACCCAGAGCCTAGCTGCTGCTGGGGTATACACCGAATCATTTACCGCGCTTAGTACGGGATGTGATTCGATTGTTAGCTTGACATTGACTGTTGATCCAACAGCCACGGCTGGCGCCAATAACTCGGCGACTGTTTGTGAAGGTGATATCATTGAATTGACGACTTTAGTTACAGTTCCTAATGGTACCTTCTTAGATCCAACAGCTAGCGGTGGCCTTAGTGGTACGCAGTTTAATACTACTGGCCTCAACGGTATATATCCCATCGTCTATAATGTGAGTAGTGGTAATAGCTGCCCAGATGCTGCTGCGGTAATTACCATTATCGTACAGCCCACCAAGACTGGTACCGACGCAGTAACCATCTGTGATGGTGATACTTATGTCTTCGGGACACAAAGTTTGACTGCCGCAGGTACTTATGATGAGACCTTCACTGCTAACAATGGTTGTGATTCGG
Organism: Bacteroidia bacterium; assembly: GCA_045106675.1. GTDB lineage: Bacteria > Bacteroidota > Bacteroidia > J057 > J057 > JBCAWW01. Next base: position 209 of record JBGCFA010000421.1, on the reverse strand, counting down.
TCGTTACCCTCACGCTGACGGTCAATCCTACTAAAATGGGAACCGATGCCGCGACCATCTGTAGTAATGAAACTTATACTTTCGGAACACAGACGCTCAGCACCGGAGGTACCTTTATGGAGACTTTCACCGCGGATAATGGCTGTGATTCGGTCGTTACCCTCACGCTAACGGTCAATCCGACCAAAATGGGAACAGACGCCGCGACT
>JBGCFA010000420.1:0-7721 GCA_045106675.1 Bacteroidia bacterium | reverse complement strand
ATGGACGCTAGATTTTGCGACAACTTTCTTGACGAGATCGAAGATTGCAGTATGCTCGGCTTCGGAAAGTTGCAGACGTGCGGCTTTACCACCGGAATATACGCCCGAAGAACTCTCCTCCGCTCTGATAGGAGTATAGTCCAATTGCCCGTCTTTGATGAGGTAAATGTTGTTGTTCTGATCTTGATAACGTAATGCGGGCATATGTATTTATTCGGTCTAGTGACTGAGTTGGCCTCAATAAAAGCTAATTCTGTGAAAAAAGTCTCATTTACTTCATATTTAAGTGCTTAACTGCATCGCAATAAGCCCACTAACAGCAAAAAATTAGCGGGTCTCCCCAAAAAACACGAAAGGAAATCCTCCTATCCAGCATAATTTTGCTTTTGAGACAAACAGGCGTCAGCCAAAATATCGAACATTTTCTAGGCTTATTTCGGGAGATTGCTCTGGGAACAGACGTTATAAGCTCGACACAACATTTTTCAAATTTGGGCCTGGTCCTGGCTTTACAATAAAAATGACAAAAGATGATGGAAAATCTATTGCGTATCGCTTGACTTTTCGACCGAGCTAGCGTGATCCTTGACGATATACCAATGACCCTCAATTTTTTGTAGGTCGTAGCTGACGATCATACGGTTGAAATAAGGTTTACCATCGCGTTCCGCTTCGCGGTAAACTACCTCTGCAATGGCCATTCCCATCTCCGGTCCAGCTTTGGCATTGACGATCTTGGTCTCAAAAGTCCAGCCAGTAGTAGCAAACCATTCACGATGGTAGCCCATAAATCCCTCCACTTTGTCTATGATCTCCGTGCCGGGGAGGATTAACTGCATATTGCCATGGGGCGACATAGTTGAAGCCAGCGTCTCCAAGTCTTGATTAGAAACCGCATCGAGATGCTTTTGCATGATTGTGACCATCGCGGCTTGATTTTGGGCGGGGTCTGGATGCTGGCGTTCGGCAGGGCCGGCACAACTCAACAACACCAAGCAAAGCGATAAGAGAATAAGGGTCTGGCGCATCGGTGATCTATTAGTGGTTTGGGGTCAGAAAAGATGATCATTTTTTGCTTGTGAAGCAATCGGGCCGCTGCTGAGATCGGTATGAATAGCCTAGGATTTTGAAAACAGCTTCTTTATTTCGAAGTTTAAACTTTAAATATTGAAATTATGCCATCAGCCATCAAAAATATCAAGCCCTTGGGCTTTCCTTGGGAGACGCAAGACCCTTTTATTTTTTGTGTATTTCACCATGACGATTTCCCTGCGGGGAACGCTAATATGGGTGTCAAGGAAGCTGATCGTAATGGGCGGAATATTGGCAGCGACTTTACGGTCAAGGACGGCTTTCGGATGTATCATGGTAGCGAGGTGCCGGGCTTTCCTTATCATCCGCACCGAGGTTTTGAGACGATCACGATCAATCGAGCAGGTATCGTTGATCATACGGATTCACTCGGGGCAGCTGGTCGATTTATGGCCGGAGACGTGCAATGGATGACTGCGGGTAAAGGCGTGCTGCATTCGGAGATGTTTCCGCTCGTCCACGATGACAAACCGAATACCTTAGAGATTTTTCAGATATGGCTCAATCTACCGAGCCTTAGCAAGATGGTGGAGCCGCACTTCAAGATGCTTTGGCGAGAGGAGGTCCCCGTCGTGGAACGCTTGGACACAAACGGCCACAAAACGATCATCGATGTGATCGCAGGCAATCTCCACGATGCCCAAGCACCAGCCCCTACGCCGGACTCTTGGGCGGCAAATCCGGATCATGCCGTGGGCGTATTTACCATCAAGATGGAGGCTAATGCCCAATGGACCCTAGCCGCGACCTTTGCGGATGCCAATCGTAGTCTTTACTTCTATCAGGGTGAAAGCATCCAAATTGAAGGCCAAAGCATACCGACTAATCTATTGGTCGAACTACAAGGAGATCAGTCAGTAGTAATCCAAAACGGTGCGCAAGAGGCTTTTTTACTCGTTCTGCAAGGCAGGCCCATCAATGAACCCGTCGTAAGCTATGGTCCCTTCGTGATGAACACTCAGGAAGAAATCCAGCAAGCCTTTCAAGATTATCAGCAAACGCAGTTTGGGGGTTGGCCTTGGCCTGAAAAGGAACAGACTCACTCTGCGGATCGCGGTAGATTTGCGCTGCACGCTGATGGGAAGGAGGAAATTCGGTTGTAGCTAGTAGTTTGCAAACCGCTGGTACTGTTGGCTGCTATCAATCAAACCTATGCCGCTAGCAGCAGTATACCCGATTGGATCGCCCAAGGAATGCCCAGCGCAATTTCGTATAGTGCGCTAGTGTTTTATCTTTAGAGGTATGAGGAGCAAGATGGTCAGAGAAAAAAACAAGTTGGTGCAAGCTCTTATTTTCAGCTTTGCGATCTTCTTAACGGTGATGTCGGGATTGTTTTTATATACTCGCTCCTGGGAGAACTCATTGTTTGTCGAGCCGCTTTATCAATTGGACACAAACGAGAAGGTGGTGGCTTTGACTTTTGATGATGGTCCTAACGCTGCGCGAACGCCTCCCCTACTCGATTTACTGGCAAAACATGAGGTGAAAGCAACCTTCTTTATGCTCGGCCAGCAGATAGAACGAGAGCCAGCAATCGCAAAGTCAGTGTTTGAAGCGGGCCATCTGATCGGCAATCACACCTATGATCATCCGGCCATGATTTTCAAGTCAGCGAGCTTTATGCGAGCACAGATCGAGCGAACCGACAGCTTGATCCAAACGTTCGGCCAGGCCGAGACTCCCTACTTTCGACCTCCCTACTCCACCAAATATGTGGTACTGCCGTGGGTGCTAAGTCGCATGGACAAGATTTTGGTGACGGGTACTTATGATCCTCCCTCTGAATATCGCTCCCCTTATCCAGCTCAGCAGGTCGCGAATGAAGTACTCGCCAATATCCAAAATGGTAGCATTATTTATCTACATGATGGCAAAAACAGCGATGTTGAAGCATTTTTGCAGTCGGTGGAGTTAATTATCGTAGCCCTTAAAGCACAAGGCTTTCGTTTTGTCAAGATTGACGGGGAAGCTTAGTAAACATTCCTTTAGGGCAAAAACGAGTATAAGGCAGCAATTATCACGTTTTCTCTTGCTTTCGATCAGTACTATCTGGTATAGTTGCGAACAATCTATAATGATTGCTTTAGTCCTCCGAAATATTTATATTCTATCTACTGTCTTGTCCCCAATCACTTAACCCAAATCATTATGAAAAAGCTAATGTTGATTGCAGTTGTAATGTTCCTGTTCGGATTCGCTCAGGCTACTAGCGGTTCAGACTACTTGAATGTTGGACATCAGGGTGATGGAGTCTTTGTTGTGAGTCATCAGGGCGACGGAGCACATCTCATGGCTCATCAAGGCGAAGATTGGTTTGTTGCGAGTCATCAGGGGGATGGGGCATTTCTCAGTTATGCGGCCGGACATCAGGGCGATGGAGGATTGCTCATGGCTCATCAAGGCGACGGGATGGGTCTCAGTTCCGCAACCGATCATCAAGGAGAAGACACTTACTTATCCTTGTGATGGTGCTAATTGGCTATATGAAGCCCCTGATAATCATGACATGAATCATTGAATAAATTATAGCAAGCCTGTCTTAAACGGACAGGCTTTTTCTATATCCGCACCCCTAGGCTCACCATAACGCCCTGATAGGGACGATTTATTCTGATGCCCGGAAGCGGTTCGCCAGTTTGCCAATCCCAACCTTCATTGCGATCGACAGTCAGGTCTTGGTATTTGAAGCCGACTCCCAGCTGCCATTGATGCCGCTGGCGAGTATGCCACATAAAGCCAAACATAGCCTGTCCCATCAGCCCACCTTCGGCACCGGAAACATTCCAAAGCAAAGGAGTCAGCGCAAAACCATAACCGCCTCTAATGGAGTAAAAAGGAGTTGCAGGGCGATCACTAAAGTAGCCTGTAAGTTCACCATAGACAGGCGCCACCAAAGCAGCTTGCAAAAAATCTAGTCCAGTTCCCACATTGGTCCCAATGAAGCGATGCCATTGATATCCGACACGATAGTTGATCATGGGGTTGAGAGCGGGATTGTCCCATTCGCCATCGGTTAGGGCAAACTGTATATCAAAGCCATGTTGCAAACCAGTTGCTCGATAGTTAAAGGGTCTTTGGCCGACATTGCTACGTCGGTAAATAGATTTATATGGAGAGCGTTCACGGGTGATTTTGGCAATATTTGCCTGTTCGACGATCATGACGCTACCGCCAGGGAGTTCAATTTTGACAAATTCCCCAGGTACTTGCTCAACGATCCACCCTGCGATGATGGTACTATCTGCATCATTGAGGTATAGATAATCAAATACGTAGGGCGATTGCTCATTTTGGGCTTGCGAAGGTAAAATCACAAACAATAAGCCGATAATCCAAAGGAAGCGTTTCATTAGAAGCTGAATGAGATTTGGTAATGGATGCGCTGATAAAGACGATTGCCAGTAACGAGATAAGGCTCGATGATCGTTCCCGGAGGGAGATTCCAGAAATCGCGAGGCCACTCTCTAAATTCCTGATAGGAGTTCTGAAATTTATACCCAATCGTAAAACTGATATCTGTTCGTTTTCGAGTATTTACTTTGAAACCGAGTGCAAATTGTCCGGTAATCCCTCCTTCTAAAACGTCATGCTCAGACGACATACTAGTAGGAAAACCATAGCCCGCTTGCAATAGATAAATAGGCGTAAATGGACGTTCCCACAGGTCGCCTTGGAGTTCGGCGAAGACGGGCGTAAAAATCCCTTCTCCATAGATATCCCAACCTATGCCAATGCCATAATTAAGCCAAGGATTTTGGTGGTAGAGGAGGCGATAGTGTAAGGCCGTTGCTGGCACTGGCCCCCAGCGACCTTGGGTAAAGTTGAGCCCCCAATCTACCTGATGGTAAAAGCCGGGAGTACGATAACTGATCGGCACCAAGTGTCGATGTTTTTCTAATTCAATTTTGGAGTAGAGCGGCGGCTCAAGGGTAATTTTTTCGATCTCCGCGTTGCGGAACGTAAAAACCTGTCCCGAAGCCAGTTTGATTTGAACATATTCGCCGGGCTGTTGTTCGATGATCTCACCTCTGATGATACTACCATTGTATAGGTAGATTACATCTTCGACCCCTCTATTATTTTGAGCGATCGATAGCTGAGTACACAGCATCAAAAGCAACAACAGACAATATTTTGATAGCGTTTGGAGCATGTGATTATTGGCTGGAAGTACTACGGGCAAAAAGGTAGCATTTAAACATTAAATGAGTAGAGAAAAATTTCACCCCTCTTACATATAGCTGAAAATGCGTACTTTGGTTTAAGTTAAGTTTTTAATTCAAGCACGATACAGCGTTTTCAATAGTACAGACGTCTGATCTTATAAATCCGCTGCCTTGATTACACAATATCAAAATTGTAAGGCAAGTCTAAACTTCATAAAATCCTTTCGTATGCATCACAGCACAAAATTTCTTGCTCTGGTTCTACTGACCAGTCTATCGCTTACCGGTTGTTTGCGCGACAAATGCGATATGAGTTTTACTCATGCTCGTTACACTCCTGTCTATATGTCTCAAGAGGCATTTGAGAGAGCAGTAGAAGTACAAAGCCCACAAGCAGTACAAAATCCTGGCAAAATCTACGTCAAAGACAATTACCTCTTTGTCAATGAAATCGCCAAAGGGATTCATATTTATGATTACAAAAATCCATCTAACCCTCAAGCAGTTGCCTTTATCAACGTACCCGGCAACTACGATATCGCCGTCAATTGTGGCAAACTCTATTTAGATAGTAGCAAAGACCTACTCGTATTTGATCTCAATGACGTATCTAGCCCTGCTCTGGTCAATCGTGTCAAAAACGCGATGCCAAACATCACTCAATATCGTGGCTATGTAGCCGACCCTAGCAAAGGTGTGGTAGTAGATTGGACCCGTGATGTAGTTACAGAATCTTACAATTGTGAAACGGGTATTCCTGCTCTTTGGGAAGCAAATGAAGTTGATCCTAGCGAAGTAGAAAATGGTTCTAACAACACTCGTAGCATCAACCCAGCTACTCCTGGTATCGCGGGTTCTATGTCTCGTTTTGCTTTAGCAGACGATCACCTTTACGTAGTTACACCTAGCGAAATGCGCGTATTTGACGCCAACAATTGCGATGCGCCTAGCCTAGTTCGCCAAATAGATCTATTTGCTGGTGAAGCAGAAATGATCACGACAGCTCCTGGTCTTATTTTGGTTGGTGGTACAAACGGGGTCGATATTTTTGACTCTCAAGATCCTTCTAGTCCTTCTTACCTCAGTCGTTACGAGCACGTAACTGCTTGTGATCCGGTAATCATTGATGGCAACTTTGGCTACTTGACACTACGCAATGGTCGTGGCGAGCGCTGTGGTCAAAATTTCACCAACCAATTGGACGTGATCGATTTCTCGAACCCAAGAACACCTAACACGCTTACTTCTTTCCCTATGACCAATCCTCATGGACTGGGTAAGGACGGTAACCTTCTCTTTATCGCCGACGGTAGCGCTGGTCTACGTGTCTTTGACGCTGAAAACCCAATGCGTATCGGTGGCAACGAGATCGCTCACTTTCCAAATATGAACGGATATGATGTGATTCCAGCTGAAGGCACATTGATCCTCGTAGGCGAAAACGGCATTAGCCTTTACGACTACTCTGACGTGAAAAACATCAAACTTCTCAGCAGCATCTCTGTTGAGTAAGCATAGATTTATTGTACATCAACGCCTGTCTTCCGCAAGGGAGATGGGCTTTTTTGTTTTTACAGGATTTAGCCTGCAAGTCGAACCTACAGTCTTTTATTGTTGTTCTCTTTCGATGCCCGCTTCGCGGAACGCTTGAAAATATTGAATGTACTACCATCTACATTGGATATTGGATATCTCCCCCCTTTTCCCTTTGCGATTTAATTTTTATCTTAAAATGTGTTCGTTTCGTCCATCATCAGTAATCTAGGCGGCTGGGAAAAGCTCCAAAAACAAGCACCCGATACCTACGCCGAAATCCGCGCCAGTATTGCGGGTATGCAAGATGATTTGGAGTACGAAGTCGGCAAAAAAACTATCGCCCTCCCTTCACTTTACAAATCCTTTCGCTACCATTTGATGAAGTTTGAGGGCTGGCAACAAAACCTCAAACTCAAGCTTGAACAACCCAAAGCATCCCGTATACTCAGTGAGATCGATTTTGCAAAAGACGGGATCGGTGTCGATCTGTTTTTTGATCGGGCAGCTTATCTGGAGAGTTATCTTTTTGCGAAGATTCCCTACTTCATTCGAGCACGCCATATTCGCATCGCGGTTTTGCTTATCCCTAGTCGGGAACTCGCCCAGAGCTTACCTCCAGGAATAGTCAAGTTTAGTCATATTAGAGAATTGCTGACGGGCTTCCCCATCCTACCCCTGAAGTATCCTTTCGTGATCATGGGTTTGACAGATCAAAAAACTGAGACAATCCAGCAGTTTGACCTCAATACAGCCTTGGATGTATTCCTCCTAGAAAGAATGAATAAGTCTCTCAATGAGATATTAGTAGAAGGCGAGGCAGAGGCTTACGACTTCAAAGAGGAACTACCTAAAAATGAGAAGATTGCCCAAGAAGTCTGTGGATTCGCGAATCGAGAAGGAGGCGGCTACTTACTCATTGGCATCACC
>JBGCFA010000042.1:0-4172 GCA_045106675.1 Bacteroidia bacterium | reverse complement strand
ATTGACATCGATATAGATGGTATCTGCAATGATAGATTGCGTATAACCGCTGACTGTATAGTTGATACACAGAAGCGTCCAGTTAAAAGTAACCGAGAATGGGTTGCACTCTAATGGAGCGGCTGGATTGATCGTCGCAGGGGTGCCAAAGGACTGTGCCTGTACAGAGGCAGACATCGTCAACAATAGCATGAGGCCGAAGCCATAGCGTAGAAATTGTTTCATAGGAAGGTGTAGGTTAAGGTTCGTATAGTATTAATACAAAAAGCTAAAAAATGTCTTAAAGTGAAGCTTGTCAGTACGAATATGATATTGAATTATGAAGATTTTCTGAATCGTTCTGCGAAGCAGGTATCAAAAATTGTAGCTGTGGTTAGGTATTCTGAATTTTCTGCGGCTTTCACGCCGCAGGCTACTAGAATCTCGGATTGACAAAATTGTTGAAGCTAGAGCCAAAACGATAGTTGAGCCCGACATAACTAAAGTACGTAAAGTTGGTGTCTAATTGCTTGATTTGTAGCAAGATGTCTACATCTGAAATATCTGATTTAGCGATATTAATTCGATCACTCACAAATGAAACATAACCTCCCACAGCGATACTGAAGCCTTTGAAAATCTGCCATTCGAGGTCGGGGTTGATGTAGGCATTAAAGAGGCGGGGATTATGGAGGTATTGCTGGGCACCTAGGTCTATCGAAATATTGCCCCATTTTTGGGTTTGGTTAAACTCTATTTCGAGCCCGTGCCGGAACACTGTCTCTTCAAGCTTATCATAAAGAGTGGTGTCGGTATAGTCGTAATAAATCGGCCCAATAGAATAATTGAAACTAAAACGCCGCGTTTGAGCCTCATTATAAGGAAAAATATTGTACTCAATCGCAGGCCTAAGCTGCGCGCTCAAATCAGTATTGCCAAAGGTTGAGGAGCCAATCCTCGCATCAAAACCGACCGACCAACGTGAACTTAGACTATAAACATACTCTACTCGTGCTCGATACCGCTTGAAGAGGCTCACAATCTTTTCTCCATCAGTGAGAGTGAAGGTAGATTTTTCATAATCGTAGCGATACGAAGTTTCTAGCTTATGCTTGTCAGTGATCCGGTCTGCATCAAAGCGACCAGTAAGCTCCGTACCCGTAAAACTCTGCTCCCCTTCAAATCTACCACGACCTCCGATATTGAATACCCAATAATTCCACGGGTCTTTGGTACTTAGGTCTTCGGTTTCCTCTTCGCTTGCTTCTACTTCGGCAATTTGATAATCGAGATCATCAAGCAAATCTGTCTCCAATAAATAAGGCAAAAGGCCACGTTTGATGCCTTTGACAAACTGATCTCTACGGATAGCATCGGTGGCATTGGGGCCAACGGTATAGTTCAAGGTGTCGCGTAGCTCCGCAAAACGTCCCTCCCCGATGAAAACCATTTGCACTTGCCGGCCGCCTGCACCTGTTCTTTGATTGGTCGCGAGGATATACACATCTGCCTCTTGACGGTTGAGCATATAATTGACAAAACGAATCTCTTGCTTGAGATAACGAAAATCACAGCCCATCTGGCAGTCTATAAAGATACCAATGGGATTTTGGGCTAATATAGGGGAGAGAACTGCCCAGAATAGCAGCGTGAGGAGTAGTCGCGAGAAGTTCATATGATTTTGCCTAATGTAGAAGACAAAGTTACAGAAAGCTCGCTTTCCTAAACTGCTATATCCAGATATTTGGGAACGGTTATAAACGTTCTGCGAAGCAGGTAAATAAAAGGTCGATCCTCGCTCCACCACTGCAAACCTAAGTAGTCTCGTACAATAGAAAATCAGCCCGACAGCTTTTGCATTCAGGCTGATACCTCATATTTTAATTCGTGGTCTTGTAACCTGGTTTTTAGCGCTACTTAACGACTATCGTCTGTCCGTTCAGAAGCTACAATTGGCAAGCGAATGTGTGAAGGATAGCGAGCAGAGTGATGGATCTGATTGTTGGCGATGACTCCTTTGGATTCATCAAAATTATTGCCACCTGTGTTTAGATTACGGGTAAAGCGTGGAAAATTACTGCTTGAAATTTCAATGCGAATCTGATGTCCTTCGGCAAAATAATTACTCGTGGACATAGGCGTCATTTTCAATTCGTAGACCTCTCCCTCTTCCATAAAGACTTCTTGAGTATAACCTTCACGGTAACGCGCACGTTGGATGGTCTCATCGAGATTGTACGCCCGTCCGTCTGGGTAGACATCAATCAACTTGATGGTGAAATCTGTGTCCTTGGCATCTGAGCCCACAAAAAGCGTCGTTTCGATAAAACCACTCACTTCGACCCCTGCTTTCAAAGGCTCAGAAGTATATACCAAAATGTCATTGCGGGTTTCCATCGCCTGTTGGTCATAGGCGCCTCCTTTGATGGCATTGCCCGTACAACAGACATTCCCACCATAAGACATCACAGGGTTCATCGGATCATAGCTAAAGCCATCAGCTGGGACTTTTTTACCTGGCATTTCTGTTGCCAGAACGCCATCTCCATACAAACTATTGGCTTGTCCCTGACTAGAGAGATAGAAGGTCGTCAATTCTGCCGCTTTGGGGGGCCATTGTTCGGCCTGCTGCCAACGATTGATCCCCATGGTATAATACTGAACTCTAGGTGTTTTTTCTTTGAAATCATTGTCCGCGCCCTTTAACCAGAGGTCAAACCAAGCATAGATTTGTTCTTCATAATTGAGGCGGGCATCTCCAACGCTTCGCTCACCTACGATGGTGTTTTCTTTAGCGCGGGTATAGCCACAATGCAAAGTCGGTGCAATCACGAGGTATTGATTATCCGCGATTTCGGGATTATCGATATTGTTACGCACATGGTTGAAAAGCGCGAGATTGGGACTAATAGAGACATCGTACCAAGAAGTAAACCAAAAACTAGGCACTCCAAAATCCATATCATCATGATACAGACCCCCTTCATACCAAGCTGGATCATTGGGCTTGCGAAGGATCAGCTCATCGTAAATCTCGGTTTTGCCATTAATGTTTTTGAGGATATTCGAAACCGGTAGATGGGCTAAGGCTTCGGCCATATCTACTTTTGGGTTTTCTGGAGCGAGGTCATAAAAACGAGAAATCCGAATCAGGTCTTCCTGAGTGGCTCCTGCTGGGATTCTAGGCTTGAATTTATCATGTTCAACGCCATATAACCAAGAAGTAAATAACATCTGTTGGGCTCCTCCTCGGTACCAATTGCCTTGTTCGTAAAACTCTCCTACGCGTCCTACTCCTGCGCCATAACCCATCGGCACCATCGCGGCATGAGAAGGATGATCCAAGGCGGCAACCGCCATCTGCCATTCTGCAGTAGAGGAGCAACCGTAAGTGCCAATTTTGCCATTGCACCAGCTTTGATCTTTGAGCCAGCTAAAGGCATCATAGCCATCCGTTAGAGGCACGCCAAGAATATCCCACTCTCCTTCTGAGAAATAGCGACCTCTTTCGTTTTGAATCACATAAGCATAGCCTCGGCTAACGGCCTCATAGGCACGCTCTGCAGTTCGGCCTCGGCGTTCCCCATCTCCCCAACTATTGAAATTGTAGGGAGTACGAGAAAAAATCACTGGCACCGCCTCATCTGTTTTGGGACGATAGATATCGGTGCATAGACGAATCCCATCGCGCATAGGCATCATGATTTTTTGATCCACAATGGCGATTTCTTCCAGTTTTTGCCAAGCTGCGTTGGCATCGCTTTGAGCGATTAGCTGAGAAAAAGCGCCTATTAAGAGGGCAAACAGTAAAGCGTAAGTTTTCATCGGTAAAGTAGCGTTAAGAGGTAGAGTCTAGAAGATACTCATTTTGCATCGTTGATGAACGCTTTAGTCTCGATTTTTGCTTGCTTAAGCTGTCGGAAAACGATTTTAGGGTTCCGCGCATTGGCAAGAATCGCAGCGCCACAAGATTTTGTGGCGTGACATGCTCAAGGAGCAAAAAAAGATAAGGGTTCTGCGCATTGGCAAGAATCGCAGCGGCACAAGATTTTGTGGCGCAACATGCTCAAGGAGCAAAAAAAGATAAGGGTTTCGCGCATTGGCAAGAATCGCAGCGCCACAAGATTTTGTGGCGTGACATGCTCAAGGAGCAAAAAAAGATAAGGGTTCTGCGCATTGGCAAGAATCGCAGC
>JBGCFA010000419.1:0-11835 GCA_045106675.1 Bacteroidia bacterium | reverse complement strand
CCCCAATGACCTTGTGCATTAGGGTCTAAACCGAGGGATAAAAGCGTTCGGACACCGTCCAAATCTTCAAAATCTAATTTGCGCATCAGCGCTGTCGAAACATGGCGATCTGGAATCCCAAACTCCTTGATCAGCATTGCGAGGGCCGCGACTCCGTCGAACTCTGCTCCATGATAATAGACCTCATCGTCGTCAAGCTCAGCGCCCGCTTCCAATAACAATCTTCCCAGCTCCACCGAATTAGCCACCCCAATCGCGCCATAAATGGCGGTTTCCTTCTCTTCGTTGGCCATAAAATGCACATTAGGATCAGCTCCTGCGGCTAGCAACAAACGTCCACATTCAACACAATCGTTCTGGCGTTCGGCGGATAGCCGTAGAAACTCAGAAAAGCAGAGATATAAAAGAGGTTCCCAATCCCTAGGACCTATCTTTTGATGGACAAGTTCAGGAGTGAGAGCCAAATACTGCTTGACCAAACTTACTTCTCCGTACACCAAAGCACTCAAAAAGCTTGTTTGAGGAAGGCTAGGGTGATTTTCTAATAATTGCTGAGCCTCGTCGAGAGAACCAGATTTGTGCCAACTTTTGGGTTCTACGGTTGCCGCAAGGATAAAATTTTCGAGGGGTAGAGAAGATTCCATAAATCTAAGATACAAGCAAAAAAGGAAGCGTATTTGCTAAAAAAGGGGACCCGAAGGTCCCCAGCCATGATGTACTACAATTAACATCTTGCACTATCAACTATACTCAGCTATCTATTTTATTCTAGGATGATTTTGCGACTGTGAGTTCCCTTCGGAGTGGTAATTTGGTAGAAATACAAACCCGGCTCAAGATCGTGAAGATCAATTCTTTGCGTATGACTTCCTTCACTCATTGTCTCGTTTATTACTGTACGAATCAGATTGCCGTTTTTGTCTAATAATTTGACTTGTACATTCCCGCCTTCCTCAAGACGAAGGCGCACTTCATTGACATTGCGAGCTGGATTTGGAAATACTTCTAGCCGTTCATCGGCCTCTTCGACCATTTTGCTACTAGCATCCCAGAGAAGAAAACGAACGGGACTACGCATGTCCAGCATCGCTGCTCCACGCTGCGGCCCTTTAGGACGATGTGCTCCATCACGATCAGCATGAGGGTGTCCTTCTCCTTTTCGCATTCCTTCAGGACGAGTTGGGCGCTCAGGACGATCTTCGCGTTCGGGAGCGTCTTCGGGGCGATATTGTTCGGCGATAGAACGCATTTCTTGTTTCCAGTTTTCTGCTTGAGGCTCAAGCTCAGTCATTAGGGTTTGGATATCAGCTTCATGCCTGTCAGCGATCTCCCAAGCACGATTCATGAGGAGGCGCATGGCTTTGCGATGCGCATACATCTCAGTACGTTGGGCTTCTGTGGGTTTGGATTCTGTTTTATGCATCTGCTGACGCATGCTTTTGCCTGTTTCACGTAGCTGATCGAGTTCGGAACGAATCTCTTCAACTTCCTGTTTTTCACTCAGGCTCAGGCTGGCGTCTAGTTTTTGGCGTTGGGCTTGCATCACTGGCAAGACATTTTCTTGGGTGTATGCCTTCATTGCTTTGCGCATCTCTGGATTATGAGAGCGCTTATGATGAGACTTTCCTTTTTGGCCGAAGGCGGTTGAACCCAAGCCTATCAGAAGGGCGAATATGATTATGTGAATTTTCATTGAAATAGAATTTGAATAATGGTTTAATGCTGCAGCTGCTATACGACCCTTAGACGCCAGCTAGAGAAAAAATATTCCGTTTCATGAAAAAAAACACAAAAAAAATCCCTCGCCAAAAAGGAGAGGGATGCTATCTTGTTGACTGCCAGGTGATTATTCTTCCCAGCGAGTGGACAATTGTTCTGTATTAAGATTTATCTCTTCATCTTGTTCGGAAGAGAAAGTAGGTGAAGCCTCCTTGTCAGCAGGGGCCGGCTCGCGATCTTCCTGCTTATCATAGCTGCTATCGAAAGAGTTATTGTACTCCTCTTCCATCCGTCGATCAAACTCTTCGTAGTCATAGTCAGGCAATAATTCCGTTTTGACATAGCCGATCGTCTCTTCGAGCGAATTGAAAAACTTATTAAAATCTTCCTTATAGAGGAAAATTTTATGTTTATCATAGCCCCGTCCATTAAAACGGCGCTTACTCTCAGTGATGGTGATGTAAAAATCTTCGGACCGCGTTGACCTTACATCGAAGAAGTAAGTTCTTTTTCCCGCTCTAATCCTTTTCGAGTACACTTCATCTCTCCCTTCCATGGTAATCTGTTTTTCCAAGTACATTCAAGAGAACGTACAAAAATAGAAATAAATAGAGAGCGTCAAAAAAAATCTCTGATGATCAGGAAGTTTTCTTTTCAAAGACTCGAATAATTTGAGAAGATCAAGCGACACAAACTAGTTACCATTGGGATCAATTCCGGCTTCCTTCAAGCGAGCTTCTTCTCGACGCCTTTGGGCTTTTAACTCCTTTAGCATCGCTTTTTCAGCCCTTTTTTCGGCTCTATAGGAGCTCCGACCTTTTTCCATTCCCATCATTTGTTGGGCGGTAGAGTCGTTCATGACTGATTCATAACGACGGTCTGCCACCGTTTCTTGATTGGAACGAATTTCTGCTTGATTTTTGCGATACTGCTTCGAAATATAGCGTTCGGCTAGCTCGATATTGCGATACCACTCAAAATATCCGCCTCGCTTGAAAAAATAAAGTGCATCATATGACCCATCTGGACCGGTATCCCAAATCTCTTTGAGTTTTTGATCTCCTGGCTTGGGCGTGCCCATATGATCATAGACGATCATCTGCTTTTTGCCAAAGGGTTTGTCTACAACCCAGTTGTAGTTCAAACTAAATGGAGCGTATTCAGAGTATTGAAAGATCGCACGAAATTTAGGGATCTGATCAAAGTAAAAGACATCTGCACCAAAGGTTACACGATCTTTTTGCTTCGGATCAAATGACATTACCTCTACCATCTTGAGATTGCTCTTCTCATCATTGCCACTCCAACCCATCAAAAGATAAAAATCTTGTTTGATCTTAATAGGATTGCCGTTGGGACGTTTTCGCTTAGGAGAATAGTATTTCAAGCGATAAGTAGGCAAATACTGCTGACCTTTAGGGAGATAGTACAGAGCTCCTAACCATTGATTGTTGTCCAGAAGCATATTTTCCACTCCCTTTGGGGTTTCGCTCATCTCAAAAAGCGGGATCACGATGTACTCAACCTTACCACTTTCTGGATCTACATACCTGCGTTGTACTACGCCAAAGTGATAGTTGTACTGAGGTCCATAGTATTCACCGCTTTTTTTGTCGACGATGAACCAAGTGAAAATGCGGAAACTATTGTCTTCTGGTTTCAAGACCGAAATACTCTCAAGCCCATCCCAGTTATATTCGTAGCTCTGGGGATCTTTTAAGGTCTTGAGGAGGAGGTTCGAAAACTGCTTGTTTTGAGCAATTTTGTATTGCAAACTACTATCAGCCAAAAAAGCATCAGCGAGCGTAGCAAGCTGCTCTTCGACTTGTGTAAGGCTTGATTGTGCCTTGAGGATAGTAGGAAAAAGCAAAATGAGGGCTAGTCCCCAACTGATAAGCTGTCTATTCATCTTAATATGTAGGTAGGATAGATTGAAAGTAAAGGCTTACTTCATATAAGTATTAGGACAGTATTAAGTATAGTAGGTAAGTATTAAGTATTAAATAGTACAAAGATGTGTTTAATGCCAGTATTTTAGTCGTCTCTGTACTTTATACTCTATACTGGCTACTCACTTACAATACTGGATACTTACTTAATACAGCTTATAATATAGGTTACAGATATGCAAATAAAACACAAATCGTTCTAAAGGCGAAACTACCAATGGAACGATTTGCGGGCAATAGTTATTATCTATGCTTTCTTACTTTTGAGCCATTAGCTCACCTTTTCATTACTTTTCTTGCTTTGCAGAACGTGTCCTCTCACCAAATCTGCGCCTTTTTCACCAATCATGATAGCCGTAGCATTGGTATTGCCTGAGATGACAGTAGGCATGACTGCGGCATCGATCACTCTGAGGCCTTTCACTCCGTGAACGCGCAATTCTGGATCTACGACTGCCATCTGATCAACGCCCATCTTACAAGTCCCTACTGGATGATAGCAGGTCTCGATATGTTGAATGATATGCTCTTTAAGTCCAGCCTCAGTACGATGATTGGCGGGATAGTACATATTAGCTCCTAGATGCTTGAAGGCATCGCTATGCACCAAGTCCACTGCCATTTTCATGCCCTCCAGCATAGTCTTGAGGTCTTCTTCCTCAGAGAAATAGCGAGGATTGATCAAGGGATATTTGAGTGGATCTTTTGAACTAAGTCGTAACTCACCTACGCTATGAGGGCGTAAAAGTGTGGGCAAGATCGAAAATCCATCCTGCTTTTTAGGGAGGCTATCATAGTCGTGCATATCCGTCCCATGCGCTGGTGCAAAGTGAAATTGTATATCTGGACGATCGCTACGCCGTAGTTTGACAAAAGCACAAGCCTCTAGTGGCCCGCTCGTCAAAGGTCCTGATTTATTGACAAAGTAGCGGATATAATTTGGGAGCGTCTCTGCACGATTCATTGATGGACCTTTTTGGGCGGTATTAGCCATGCCCATAATCATATGATCCTGAAGGTTTTGGCCCACTCCTGCTAGATCAATCTCTACTTCGATACCGACTTCATTCAAGTGTTCGGCAGGGCCGATACCCGAAAGCATCAATAACTGAGGCGAACCAAATGCGCCCGCTGAAAGCAAGACTTCCTGCTCACAACGCAATTGTTTGAGCTTACCACCTTTGATATATTCAACCCCTACGGCTCGTTTGTTTTCCAGGAGTACGCGAGTGGTTTGGGCTTTAGTGATCACTTTGAGATTGGGACGCTTCATCGCTGGCTTGAGAAATGCCGCCGCAGTACTCCAACGCTTACCGTTTTTGATGGTGTACTGAAAATAACCTACGCCTTCCTGTTGATCGCCATTGAAATCATCATTGGCTTCGATACCGGCATTGACCGCAGACTCTATAAATGCCTCTGCATAAGGGGAACGAAAAGACGTCCTGCTCACATAGAGGGGGCCATTTTGACCATGAAAACGATTTGATATCTGAGCATTGTCCTCGGAGCGAGTAAAATAAGGCAAGACTGATTCGAAATCCCAGCCGGGATTCCCCATCTGTGCCCACTCCTCATAGTCCAGCTTATTGCCTCGGATATAGGCCATCGCATTGGTAGAGCTACAACCACCAAGTACTTTGCCACGCGGTTGATCCATGATGCGTCCTTCCATATCTTCCTGAGGGACAGTGCGATAAGCCCAATCAACTTTGGTGTTGTGTAGCTTTATATATCCTGCCGGAACGTGAATCTCCAATTTTGTGTCCTTCCCGCCAGCTTCCAGTAGAACCACATTGACCGCAGGGTCTTCACTCAGACGATTGGCCAATACACAGCCAGCCGATCCTGCCCCAACGATGATATAATCTATATTGTTCATGCGAATAAAATGAAGTAGTATGCATGCATAAGATAATCAAAAGGTGGTAAACTAAAAACGATAGAATAGTTTTTGGCTCTATGACAAAACTCATTATTAGTCGTAAAGGATTTGATTCGGGTACAGGTGGCTCGCCGAATCCACGTATTGGAGAGCAGCTTTTTTCCTTGCCTATTCCGCAGGCAGGAACCGGCGTTTTTTATCAAGATTTGCGTTGGGATGAAGAGCGAGATTACCTCAGTCAGATGCAGCAATTGGGCATTACTTTCTATTCAGAGGCGCATCTTGACCCTGATTTGGTGCAAGAGCAATTGTCAGACAGACCTGCAAATTGGCGACCAGCTTTTGGCCAAACGGGAGCGGCGGCTTCGCATCTTCAAGATCAAGGCGTCGGACCGGGGGATATATTCTTGTTTTTTGCTTGGTTTCGTGAAGCGGAACGCAATGAGCATGGCGTTCTCCGATATAGGAGAGATGCCCCCGATCAACATATTTTCTATGGCTATCTGGAAGTAGGGGAGGTGATCAATTTATCGGAAGAAGAGACACCCGATTGGGCCAAGTATCATCCCCATCATGTGTTTCGAGATCGTTATGATGCGCAAGGCAATATGCTTTACGTCTCCGCCGAACGCTCAACTTATTGGCCTGACAAGCCCGGTGCAGGAGTATTTGATTATGATCCCAAGCGAGTCTTAACGATGGAGGGGGAAAACCGTTCGCTGTGGCGCTTACCCGATTGCTTATTTCGCAAGGGGCTTTGTCGGCTTTCTTATCATGAGAAGCGTCAGGGGACCGCTATTCGCGGAACGTCAGGACAGTGGCGTAGCCTGCAATCAGTAGCTCGAGGGCAAGAATTTGTTTGTGATATGACGCCCTCGATTCACCAATGGGTGACAAATTTCCCGTAGATTCGGCATGCATGCCGAATCATAAAAAGCAAGCAGGCCGAATCAACGATAAATCATCATTACTCCCTATCGAACGCTTGAAAAATCGACGCGAGTATCACCACCAATACACATCCAATCAGATTGTACCAGAGGAAACCAAAGTCCCATTCTGGCTTGATCTTCGTCATGATATAAGCAGCAATCGTCAAAGCTTCTACTATCACACCTGCCCAAAAGACCGCAGTGCCTTGGATACGCTTGAAGAAGAAGGCTACCACAAATAGCCCCAAAATCGTCCCATAAAAGAGCGATCCAAGGATATTGACGGCTTGAATGAGGTTGCCTACTTGATTGGCAAAAAGCGAAACCCCAATCGCCAGTATGCCCCAAGCAAAGGTCGTCATGCGAGAAATGTTGAGGAAGCGTTGGTCGGAACCCTCTTTGATGAACATCCTGCGGATAATATCCACTACTGTCGTTGTCGCCAAAGCATTTAACTCGGCTGAGGTGGAGGACATCGCTGCTGCTAGGATCACGGCAATCAAAAGACCGACCATGCCCGTAGGCAAATAATTGAGTACAAAGGTCAAAAAGACTTGGTCCGAATCATTGTCGTCATAAAACTCATTATTGGCTTTGAGGAGTGCTTTGGCCTCCTTACGTACCGTATCATACTGAGCCTGCAAAGCATTGATCTCGACGAAGTCTGCATGAGAAGTGCTAATATCTTGATCGTCATCAGCCAAGGCGATCAAACGACCTTGTTTGGCGGTATAGATAGAGTCCCAACTTTGCTGTAATCCTTCGTACTGACTCGCCAACTGAGGATTGTCAAGTACGGATTGGGTTTCGTTTTCGTTGAAAAAGATCGGTGGTTGCTGAAACTGAAAAAACACAAACATCATCACCCCCAAAAACAAAATCAAAAATTGCATGGGGACTTTGAAGATAGCGTTGAATAGCAAACCAATCCGCATTTCGCTGATGGACTTACCGCCGAGATAGCGTTGCACCTGAGATTGATCCGTCCCAAAGTAGGACAAATACAAAAAGGTACCGGCAAACAAGCCTGACCAAATATTATAGCGATCCGATAATTCAAATTCAGTCGTAATGATGTTGAGCTTGCCCATCTTACCAGCGATATGAACCGCATCGCCAAAGCTTACTTCTGGCGGTAGTTTGAGAACCATAATCACCCCAGCTACGACCATCCCAAATAGGATCATCCCCATCTGTTGCTTTTGGGTAACCGAGACGGCTTTTGTACCACCAGAGACGGTATAGATGATCACCACTAAGCCAATACCGATACAGGTCCAATAGATGTTCCAATCGAGCAAGGTCGCCATAATGATGGCTGGGGCATAAATCGTCATCCCTGCTGCCAAACTACGTGAGAGCAAAAAGAGGGTCGCGCCTAATGTTCTGGTTTTGAGGTCAAAACGCGTTTCTAAGTATTCATAGGCCGTAAAAACATTGAGCCGATGATAGATCGGGATGGCCACCACAGCGATGATCACCATCGCGATCGGCAAGCCAAAGTAAAACTGCACAAAACGCATCCCATCATTGAAACCTTGCCCGGGTGTCGATAGGAAAGTAATCGCACTGGCTTGAGTAGCCATCACGGAGATCCCAATGGTCCACCACTTCATGTCTTTGTTGGACAGCAGGTAACCTTTGATATCCTTAGAACCCCTACTTTTCCAAACGCCATAAGAGACGATCAGCAGGGTCGTACCGATCATAATGAGCCAGTCTATCGTACTCATGAGAAGTAGCGGCTAAATATATAGAACAAGACGATCAGGACGAGGAGTTCGGCAAGGACGAAAGTATATAGACTACGCCAGCTTTTGAAAAGCGGAAATATCTCCCGCAATTCTTTTTCTTCTTCTTCGTGGTGGTTAGTGGGCGTTTCAGGCATTATTTGGTCTCTTTACCGAGTGAAACAATGTTGGCAAAAAGGCGATAAGCTCCGGGTACACCTTTGGGTAATTCTCTGAAAAATGATAAGCCTGTATAGACAAAATAGCCATCACCATACTCTGCTACTAGCAAACTACCTTGCTTGGGTGTTTCGCCCGGATCGTTGGCTTCAAAGATTGCCGTATACTCTTCTGACCACTCGCTAGGGAAGTAAAGTCCACGTTCCTGCACCCAGTTTTCCATATCGGCTTGGGTGATTTTATTGGGAGTATTCAATACCGGATGATCTGGTGCTAAAAACTTCATGCTCGCCTCTTCAACCGAAACACGATCGCGAGAAAGTTTGAGTGGATAAGGCCCTAAATCAGGCAATAATAGCCCATAAGTGGTATTGTATTGACAAATATAAGTTCCGCCTTGCTTGACGTACTCCATCAATTGAGTATGATGGAAAGGCATCCGTTGATTGGTGTTATAAGCGCGGATACCAGAGATGATGGCATCAAATTGTTGGAGGCGTTCGAGAGATAGATTGTCCTCCGTGAGGAACTCTACCTCATAACCGATTTCTTCGAGTGAGGCCGGCACTTCATCGCCAGACCCCATGATATAACCAATCCGTTTGCCTTGTTTTTCAAGATTGACGCGTACCAAGTTGGTACTTGCGTCATTGAAGATCATCTGCGTTGGGATATGTCCATAAGCAATGCTCAATTGAGAATGCGAACTAGTTTTTCCATTGACGGTGATTTGAGCTTCTAAGGGACCCACACTCTGATAAGCGGGAGGTGTAACTTGGATAGAAGCGTTGCGCTCAGCGCCAACTCCTTCAAGATCAAATGATAGAGTAGGGGGTTCTACTTTCCAGCCTTCGGGAACCTTAAACTCTATCGTGGTTTGAGCCTTATTGCTAAAGGACTTGATCAAAAGAGGTACAGTCTGTGCCCCCAGATCAGAAAAGAGATATACTTTCTTATCAATGTTGACCGTAACGGGTGGCGCTACCACAAATGGGCGGTAAAGTTCGCCAACGGCACGATCTACATAACGATGTACGACAGGCATCGAAAAGGCAAGATCTTCTCCTTCAATACGAAAATGAAACTCTGCCGTAATTGAAGGGAGATTTTCAGGAAGACCAATCAGTGCTTGCTCCTTCACTTGGAAGATGCCTTTCTGGCCCGCTTCGCGTAACCAATAAGGCTGACTGACTTCGATATCATCAGTCGGAAATTGTAGACTATTTTCCTCGGAGGTCCAAACTTCAGCGTTTGTATCAAGAAACTGCTTGATCGAATAGTCGTGAATCACTTTGCCATGCGCCTTGAACACAACATTGTGTAACTCTACTGGCACATCCAAACGCTTGAGAACTTCGAGGGTGATATTGACACTATCTCCTTGGGCCACGATAGGGTTTTGGCTAGTTGCTTCAAACCACATCCCCGAGCAATAAGCGATCGCATTGAGGACTTCTTGACGCTTAACCTCGATCCAGTAACCAGATTGTCCCTTCATTGCTTGATAAGCTTTGAGGAGAGTTGAGACACTATTTTCAGGCATACGTGGATTGAACTCTTCGTATGCTTTGCTGAGATATTTGCTGATTTCATCCCCATTATCGATGCGGGACCAAGTGGTATTGATGTCGTCAAAGAGATCGTTTTCAGGTTCGTCTCCTAATTCAAACTCCATATGTTCCATGCGACTACCTCTCAGCAAGGCTGCGCCGAACGCTTGGCATTTGTGCATGGAACGGGCCATAGAAGCGATTTCGCCATAGCTGCGTCCAAGGACTGGATTATAAGCGCCGATATCGATGCTGATGATTTTGGCGCGTTCAGCATCTGGTCGCCAAGTATTCCAAAGCAGACGTTTGGGTTGCCAAGTTTGGACATGCTCTAGTTGCTCTGGAAAGGCATTTTTGTCATTGGCGAGGCTAAAAGCCTCTTTGGCCAGCATATAAGAAGAAGTATGATGACCATGACCCCCACCGCCTTTTTCGGGACCGGGAAAACGGGTTACGATCACATCTGGACGAAACTTGCGGATAGCCCAGACTACATCTGCGAGCACTTTATCTTTGTCCCAAATTGCCAAGGTCTCCTCAGGCGTTTTGGAGTAGCCAAAGTCAATGGCGCGGCTAAACATTTGTTCACCACCATCGATGCGACGAGCGCCAAGGAGTTCTTGCGTTCGGAGCATCCCGAGCAAACTCCCTTTTTCATCACCGATCAAGTTTTGCCCTCCATCACCGCGCGTCAAAGAGAGATAAGCGGTACGATAGCCGCGTTCTTTGGCAAAGTAAGTGATCAAGCGTTGGTTCTCATCGTCTGGGTGAGCTGCTACGTAAAGCACACTACCGAGTACGTTGAGTTTTTTTAGCATTTCTTGTACTTCCGCTGCATTACGAGCTGGCAAAGGAGCCTGAGCGTTCAGCGTAGCTGTGCTAATAAGACTTATCAAAAACAGGGCTAATCCCTGACGAAATATCTTAGACATGATGGGCAAATAGAGTTGTGATAGCGTTCGAAAATAGATTTCGAATATAAGGAATGATTGTCAATAAAAACTGCTAACTCATTCGGCTAATAATTGTTGATAGTCCTCTGGAGTGTCGATATCCTGAGCAGCAGCTTCAAATTTGAGGGCTAAGGCTTGCTCGGCATTATTGCGAATGAGGTCTCTGGCGCCATATTCTCCTTGCAGGGAACGTAGCGACGGGAGCCAAGGCGTCGAAAACAGGGCTGGCACACCTAGTTTTTCGCCATAGTCCGTAACCACCAATTTGGCTTCTTTTTGTTTGCGGGCGACCAGCATCTTGCTAAACCAATTGGCGTCCACTTTAGGCTGGTCCACTAGGCTAATCATTACAGCATCTGCATTTTCTGGGACGAGGCTCATCCCTGCTTTGATGGAGCTGCTCATACCCTCTTTCCAGTCTGGATTGTACATGATTTTGACGGGAAGATGAGTTAGGCCGGGCCGAACGCTATCGTCATGTGCCCCGAGGACAACAATAATGCGATCACAAGGTGCGTGTAGCAAACTCATGACTGCATGATGGATAAAGGTCTGGCCTTGATAAGTGAGGAGCTGTTTGGGTTGTCCCATGCGACTAGCTTCACCCGCCGCGAGAAGTATACCTACGATCATGCCCCAATTTAGGAATGTTTGAAGAATAGAAGGCAATCCAATTTCCAATGTCAAATTTCAATTTTCAAAGTCCAAGTGGTTTCTTCGACAATCAATATTGGGTTTGGATATTTCGTTCTGGCGTTCTCCGGAGGAGTGAAAGTTTGAAAGAGCCTTGCTCTATGAACTCACTTTGACTCGTTCATCAGGCTGGGATGACAAACTCAGGCTAGATTTGGTGTTTTGAAAAATTGATATTCCTCCCCCAGCCCCCTCCAAAGGGGGACAACCTCCGGTTTGCGAAGCAATATCCCCCTTTGGAGGG
>JBGCFA010000418.1:0-4795 GCA_045106675.1 Bacteroidia bacterium | reverse complement strand
TAAGGGGGCCGTGCCGCCGGGAATGTATAAGCCAACTCGGCTGATAGGCACACTTTTACGCCAACAGCGAACGCCAGGCATAGTTTCAATAGGCTCAAAATCTTCCCATTGTTGCGCATGGAAGGTCGTGATATTGTCTTTAGCCAAACGAATCGCGGCTTTCAGTTCAGGAGAGACAAGGCGTTCCGCAGTGCGGAAATCTGCCTCACTCACCGCAATCGTATCAAGCTCTACTTGGTCAAAACGAGCGGTAAAGTCTTTGAGGGCTGTATCGCCCTTAGCTTTGACTTCATCCAAAATGGGTTGCACCCTTGATTCGAGCTCTTGCAACTGCATCAAGGGACGCTCCAAAAGACTCGGCCATTGATCGCGCGATGGATATAAATAGGATTTCATGTTTGAATTTTTGAAGGCTTAAATCAGTAATTCAAGCAATAAAACTAGAGCACCATTTTTTCGATTGGGGAGACGAGTATACCTTCTGCACCAACTTCATGCAGTTGATCGACAATATCCCAAAAGTCGTCCTCCTTGATCACCGTATGGATAGAACTCCAGCCCTCTTCAGCCAAAGGCATAACAGTTGGGCTTTTCATACCCGGCAATAGATTGATGACAGTATTTACCGAGCGATCGGGTACGTTCATCAGGATGTATTTGAAGTTTTTGGCTTTGAGTACTGCCTTGATCCTGAAATGTAGTTTATCTAAAATCGCTTGTTTCTCAGGGGATAGTGCTGGCGTTTTCACCAATACTGCCTGCGATTTGAAGATAATTTCGACTTCCTTGAGACCATTGCTCAAGAGCGTGCTACCCGTACTTACGAGATCACAAACTGCATCAGCCAATCCTATGCCGGGAGCAATTTCGACAGAGCCACTGATTTCGTGGATTTGGGCATTCACCCCTTTTTCATCCAAGAAGCGTTGCAAAAGCACTGGATATGAGGTAGCAATGCGCTTTCCTTCAAAGATCTCTGGGCCAGGGTAATCCACATTTTGAGGGATCGCTAAAGAAAGGCGACATTTTGAAAAGCCCATCGGCTCTACAACTTCGATCGCTTCTTCCTTTTCGGAGAAAACGTTTTCGCCTACGATCCCGATATCTGCTACTCCAGTCGCAACATAGCGTGGAATATCATCATCACGTAAAAACAATATTTCGAGAGGGAAATTAAAGGCGGTGGTTTTGAGTTTGGTTTTATTGCGCACATAGCTGATGCCACAAGCTTCAATAAAGGCGAGACTTTTCTCGCTTAGGCGGCCGGATTTCTGAACGGCCAAACGTAAAGGGGTATCCATTAAAGTTGAAAATTATTGACAATATGAATTACATAAGTACCAGCGTTCTAATAGAACTGGCAAATGGGAAATAGGTTCCCGCAATGGTCGATATGTTTAATGATTCCCCCTAAAGGGAATGATGGATATGATGAGATATAGCAACTAGACTCGCGGGGGACGAGCTAGAAAGTTGAATGATATGTAAGTTGCTATTGATCATAAAGACGCTGCAAATATGGGGGACGGCCTTTTGAAAAACAAATTCAAATCACAACCGTCTCGACAGCGCCCAATTGTAAATAGTACAAAAAGCCTTCAACTGACTGATAGCCAACATCATGCAATGCCCTCATGTATTTGCGTAGCTGACTGTGATATCGATCCGAGGCTTTGCCTGCTTTATAATCCACCACAATCGCATGCGTCCCTTTGATCATCACCCGATCTGGTCGTAACACACTGCCATCAGCAGCAATAATCTCCGCCTCGTTGCGCACCACCCAACTCCCATCAAACCAATCAGTTACTGCAGGCAAATTGACAATCCGCTCCAATTGAGTTTGTAGCCGAGGAGCCTCAGTAGCAAGTAGTTTGCCTTTGTTTGTCATGGTTTTTACCGCTCGCGGAACGTCTGCCCTGACCTTGATATAGTCCATCGTATCATGCAGCAAATTTCCTGAAGCGATACGAGCGTTTCTAGTCTGGATATCAGCAGGGAGATAACTATTAGAACTGAAGCGGATTTTGACCGCAGAGTTCCAATTTTCGTGTGGGCGGACGTTTGAGGTAAGTTCTAAATTTTCAGCGACCTCAGTTGCTTCATTTTGCTTATGTTGGATCTCGCTGCGCGGAACGGCTTGTCCTCTTTGAAAGCATTTTTGCTCCTCATTCCAATTACCCTCTAAGCTAGCTTGACGCAGTAAATCGCTCAAAAGATGTCTTACCGCGCTGTACTTATCTTTTTTATGATCATCAGGGCTAAAGATGTAAAGCCTCATTTCGGGCCGAGTGAAGGCCACATACAGCATATTGAGACTGTCGAGATAGCTGAGGCGTTTTTCCTTAGCGTAGGAAGCTTCAAAATAGGTTTGCTCAATTTTGCTGCTGATTGGTATCGGCAAAAACGAAAACTGATCGTATGGCGCTTCTTGGGGCTCTTCTAACCATAAAAAGTCCCTTACATTGGGTCCAAGATCCCAATCCGTAAAAGGCAGTATCACTACTGGAAACTCCAAACCTTTGGCCTTATGGATGGTCATGATCTGTACCGCTTCAGGATCAGGCGCACTAGCAATCGCGATCTTATGCCTCACCTCATCCCAAAAACCTAAGAAACCTGAGATACTAGCATCTTTAGCGCCACTATAGCGCAAGACGGCATCAAGGAAGCCTTGGACATAGGCATTGGGTTCGCTAAGCGCAGGAAACAGTCTCAAAATCTCCTCTACGCATTGATATACCGGCAATTGACGGAGCCGAGCCATGGCAGAGACAAAATCGTTCGGCAAGGCCGTCTTATCTGCAAAAGTCTCATGCAGCGTACCTCGGTCTTCGCCGGTAATCT
Source organism: Bacteroidia bacterium (assembly GCA_045106675.1). Classification (GTDB taxonomy): domain Bacteria; phylum Bacteroidota; class Bacteroidia; order J057; family J057; genus JBCAWW01. The sequence continues at coordinate 1,948 of JBGCFA010000418.1, read as the reverse complement.
CACCAAAATAAAAGCGTAAAGTAGCCGCAGCAACCTCATCTTGCTCTTGGTGGAGATATTCGAGCAATGACAAAAGCAAAATCACCATCGGATGATTATCAACCAACAATGACTCAGCCGAAATCACAGGTATGCCTTCTTGCTGTAAATGCTCAGCGAGCATTACCCCTTCTTTATTTCTTCGGACCAAAATGGTGATTTCACCACCTTGAAAACCCTCATCCTGCAGTTGACGGATGGTATCAGAAGTTCTTTCTAAGCTCAAGTCCATCCAGCTAGGATCCTCGCCTTTGGGCCTTAATCCTTCTAATAAGGCAATCTCGACGAAGGCTGGAAACTCTCGCATGGGAATCTGTGCAACCTGATCATAAGCAAGTTCTATCGTCGCGGCATGCTCCTCAGTAAACAGTCTGGCAATGTTTTGGGAGGCTTGTTCAAAAAACTGATTGTTGAAATGGACAATGTCTGCACCTGTACGCCAATTATGATTGAGCGTCTCATTGCCCACCGTTTGCCCCATCATCTGGATGCTTTGCTCGACTTCTTTCAGTAGCAGTTCCATATTTCCACTGCGCCAGCGATAGATAGATTGCTTGACATCTCCGACGATCATCCCTCCGTCTCCTCGAGAAAGCGCTTCTAAAACAAGTGGATACAGATTATGCCACTGCATATCAGAAGTATCTTGAAATTCATCAATGAGGTAATAGGTATAACGATTGCCTACTTTTTCGTAGATGAAGGGCGTATCATATTGAGAGTTGATGATCTCCTTGATGAGGTAGGAAGTGTCTGAGATGATCAACTGATTATTTTCACGGCGGTAATGCGAAAGCTTTTTTTGCAAGTCGTGTAGGAGGCCAAAACTATGTAGTGTGCGTGAAATCTGAATCGCAGAGGTGTACTCTATAAAGCGATTTTGGTACATGCTGACCATCTCTTTGAGGAGGCGATCCAAGCCGGCGACTACCGCAGATTCGATATTTTCGGCCTTTTCGGTTGTCTTGCCATACCATTCGTTTTTCCCCTCCTCGGTAACGCTTAGCACTCTTTTGCCGGGTTCATAGACTTTGTCCAGCGCCTTTTTGAAGTAGTTCGGGACACCCGAACGCCCATGTTTGAAGTCAGTGATCTCTAACTGATGATCCTTCATCAATTCCATAGCCTCTTTGGCTTTGGCTTCCATGAAGCGTTCAAAGCGAGACTTAATGGCTTGAAGTTCTTTGAAGAGGTTTAAAGTATCGTCGATTTGTCCTTCCTCTTTGGGAGGATATTCGACGAGGAGGCGTTGATATTTTTCTTTGAAGAGTTGTTGAGCGAGTTTTTTGATTTCAAGCTGCACATTCCAAGAGCGCTCTTCGTCGAGATTTCGTTCGACGAAGCCACTCAACAAACGAGTGAGGTCTTTTTTGCGGCCTACTTCGAGGAAGAGTTCGTCAACGACGCGCTCCAAGACCAAGTCCTGTTGCATCTCGATCTCATAACCAATCGGGATATTGAGTTCACGCGTAAAGGCTCGTACAATCTTCTGAAAGAAGCTCTCAATCGTACTAACAGAGAAATTGGAATAATCGTTGAGGATGAGATTGAGGACCGTCCGTGCTTGGCGTGAGACCTCGCGTTCCCCAGAGGGGTCCGTATCAATAAGGTGGGCGCCTAGCTCATGATAGAGATGATGATTGGACTTTTGGGTCTCGTCTAAGGAAGCAAGTTCAGAAAGGGTATCAATGATACGCGCTTTCATTTCCTCGGTAGCCTTATTGGTAAAGGTAATCGCAAGCACGTGTCGATAATCCCAAGGATTAGCGATTACGATTTTGAGATAGTTGTAAACGAGGGTATAGGTTTTGCCAGAACCCGCAGAAGATTTATAGATTACTAAGCCTGCCACAGTATATAGGATTTCCACCCAAGGCCCGAAATTAGGCAACGGAAAGTGGATAGGAAG
>JBGCFA010000417.1:0-6964 GCA_045106675.1 Bacteroidia bacterium | reverse complement strand
GGTCGGACTGTCTTTGAAATTTAGGGAGCGACCGAGGGCAAAGGATAGCATTTTTTTGCTGAAGTTACGGGCAAAAAGCTCCTTTTTGGAGAGTAAGATCGTTTTGAGCTCTGCTGGCCCAGCAAATGTTTCCCCACTTTTGAGTACTCCTGCTGGGTCGATAGGGAGTTCACCGTAGCTATCTCGCCAACGACCGATACCATCAAAGTTTTCTAAACCTAGCCCGATCGGATCCATTGCATTGTGGCAACTACTACAAGCGGGATCAGCGCGGTGTCGTTCGAGCATCATGCGCAAGGTCTGTGGCCCCAAAGTTGAATCATGACTGGCCTCTAGTTCGGGTACATTGGGAGGTGGTGGGGGAGCGGGAGTACCGAGCATTTGTTCTAAAACCCATTTGCCACGCAGCACAGGACTAGTACGAGTGGGTAATGAGGTTGTGGTTAAAATCCCCGCCATGCCTAGCAATCCGCCACGATTCGGATTGCTAAAGCTGATTTTTTGGAAGGCGGCCCCTTTTATATCTGTGATCCCATAATGTTCGGCTAGATCTTCGTTGACGAAGCTGAAATCACTATCGATCAGTTCTAGTATATTTTGACTTTCGAGCATGACGTAGTTGAAGTAGGTCTCTACCTCGGCTAGCATCAAATCTCGCAGCAATGGTGTATAATTTGGATACTGTACGGGATCAATTTGAAAAGCGGGATCAGTCAATTTGCGTAGTTCAAGCCATTGGATAGCAAATTGCTCGCCCATACGTTTGGCTTTCGGATCTTGCAGCATGCGCTTGACTTCGCGTTCCAGAACCTGGGGATCATGGAGATTTTCGCGATAGGCGACATTGAGGAGGCGTTCATCAGGGATGCTCGACCAAAGATAAAATGAAAGCCGAGAGGCCAACTCAAAGCCACTAATCTCATATGGCAAGGCGATCTCTGGATCTGCTTCTTGGCGATAGAGAAAGTGATGTGAAACTAAGATCAATTTGAGGCTTTCCTTGACCGCAAGATCATAGCGATCGTCTTCAGTTTCTGTTGAGGCATAAACCTTCTCAAAAAACTGACTGAGCATCTCTTTTTCCTCAGGCCGTAAAAAACGCCGAAAGGCTTGGGTGGCGAATTTTTCTAAGACCACAGTGGCTTGGACTAGGGGTTGCTCTCCCGAAACATCTTCTTCATACCAAAACCGATACCACCAGTTTTTGATACCTTCCCCAAAACCTGCTTCATAGGCAGGGACCAAGGCTCGCCACGCACTATCTTGTTGATAGACAGATTCTACGGCAAAGTCTGCGGTTTCAAAATAGCGTTCCAATAGGAGAGGGGAGAGGTATAAGATGCGGGCTTGATTGTCAAAGCCAGCGCCACCCGAAGGATCAGAGGGGAAAATCGAATCCGTATCAATTTCGACTCCTAAGAGATCAATTAATGTATAGCGATATTCTTGATTGTTGAGTCTGCGGGGAGAGATGATACCGGGGTCTTTTTCGGCGAGGGCCGCTTCGAGATAGCCTTTGATGTAGAAAGTTAAGGTATCCTTTTCGGCTTGACTCATAGGCGGTCTGATCTCTGGGGGCATACTGCCCTCATTGACGACATCGATGACTTTGTCAAAGAGTTCGCCAGATCTAACGATGCTGATAATGAAGTCATAACGCTCTAGGTTGATGCCGCCTTTTTTGTCTTCTGGATTGTGGCAGGAGTTGCAGTGCTGCCGCAAAATAGGCCGAACCGTCTGCCAATAATGTTTTTGGCGAGGGTCTTCCTTTTGGGCGAATGTACTCTGACTACAGGCGAGTAAAACGCTTAGCAACAATATGGATTTCGTTAGGCTAAGCATGAAGTATCGTTTAATCCAAAATACAGAATTTTTGCCTCAGTCTAAAAGGAGAATGTCGCACCATTGGGACCGTTTGTATGGCTAAAGGAGCTTCACGATATTGTTAGCATGATTTCGAAACATGCCTTTTGGATAGGAATGCTGCTTTGCTTGAGTGTTGGCTGTAGCTCAACGCTTGAAAATACGAGTCCAACACCTCCCAACATTATCTTTTTACTTGCTGACGATCTCGGCTATGGCGATTTGTCCTGCTATGGCAGTCAATCGATCCATACGCCTAATCTTGATGCCTTGGCTGGGAGAGGAATGCGTTTCAATCGTTTTTATGCGGGTTCGGCAGTATGCTCGCCGTCTCGGGCTTCAATGCTCACAGGACGCTTTCCACTGCGCCTCAATATCCGTCGCCATTTTGATGATCGTGAGATGCATCTCCCTGCGGGAACGCCTAGTCTGCCCAAAGCCTTGCAGCAAGTCGGTTATGCAACTACCCATATCGGTAAATGGCACCTAGGAGGGATTCGAATCGAAGATTTTGAGGCCCGAGCGTTCGGCAAGGCCGCTAATCCTGGACCACATGAGCATGGCTTTGAACACTATCTCTGCAATATCGAAGACCCGCTAGTAAGAGCAGACTTGATCAAAGCGCGGCAACTTTATCGGCAAGGTGGCAAGACGCTGGTACGAAATGACGCACGTATCCCTGAGATCAAAAAGCATTGGACCGAGATCAAAGTAGATGAGGCGATCGATGCTATCGAACGCTCAACTCAAAAGCAGCAGCCCTTTTTTGTCAACCTTTGGTTTGATGTGCCACATACGCCATATGAGCCTGCGCCTGAACCACATTTGAGTAAATATGAAACCATGGGCATCAGCGGCGATCAACTGCTGTTTCGTTCGATGGTTTCGCATTTAGATGCACAGATTGGCCGTTTGATCACACATTTAGAGGCTAAAGGCTTGATGGAGAATACAATCATCATCTTCACCTCAGACAATGGGCCAGCTTACCAAGGTAGTCCGGGGCCATTTAAGGGCGGTAAAACAGACCTGCACGAAGGCGGCATACGTGTACCGATGTTTGCGGTTTGGGAAGGGCAGATACCTGCGAATCAATACAGTTTTCAAACGGCGCATATGACGGACTTTTTTCCTACTCTATTGGCCCTTGCCGGAGTAGATGATAAACCTGATAATCTGGATGGAATTGATCTTTCAGGACATTTTTTACGACAGGAGGAGATCAAAAGAGGCGTTCTGCTCTGGCAGATGGATCTATATAAGCACTTTCAAAATCAAGGCCCGAAGCCTAAGCCTTATGCCACAACCATCGCCATGCAGGACGATTGGAAGCTCTTGGGAGATAGCACCCTTGCGACTGAGTTGTTTGATCTCAGTCAGGATCATCGTGAGTTAAATAATCTATTGGGCGAGCAGCCTGAGATAGAGGAGCGTTTGCAGATGGCTTTGGAGGATTTTTGGGCCGCTGCGCGGAACGCGCCATTTCGAACGAGCGCAAGCGAGGAGAAATCTAAGCCTTCTCAATGAGGAGAAATTCTCCCGCTGCGCGGAACGCGCTTTCGAATCCCTTCAGGGTGAGAAATCTAATACATCTCAATGAGGCAGAATCTGCAATCTCTTAATCAATCGTTTTTCCCGCTTCGCGGAACGTTTGCTTTTGGAGACGTATGTGATACGTCTCTACATTTTGTTTGTGTGCTATCGCTTCGCGGAACGTTTGCTTTTGGAGACGTATGTGATACGTCTCTACATTTTGTTTGTGTGCTATCGCTTCGCGGAACGTTTGGTTTTCGAGTAAGTGATACGTCTCTACATTTTGTTTGTGTGCTATTGCTTCGCGGAACGCTTGGTTTTCGAGTATGTGATACGTCTCTACGCTATCGGATGGTGGTATTATGGGCTTGGATGGCTTCAAAAGCGAGTTTTTCAAGGATTTGGGCGGTGTTTTGCATTGCGTCATCGATATCGACTGCTACGTCTATTACTGAATATATCTTCTCCACCTCGATGGCTTGGATAGCTGCTGGACTCAAATCATGTTGTCCGACAAATAACCAAAGCGGTTTATCATGGCGTTGGCAAAGCTGACTGAGGCCATTGATCACTTTGCCAGATAAGGTCTGGCTATCCAGTTTGCCTTCACCGCTGATGACAAGGTCTGCCTGTTGGACTTTGGCCTCCAATCCTGAAAGTTGAAGGATGGTCTCTATACCAGATTGGATTTCAGCGTTTAGCAAAGCAAATAATCCGGCTGCTATGCCGCCAGCTGCTCCGCCACCAAGGATTTGGCCAATCTCCTTTTGGGCATATTGTGATAGTAGCTGGGATAAGTGCGTCATGCCTCTTTCTAAATACTCTACTTCAGACTGGGAAGCTCCTTTTTGTGGGCCATATACGCTCGTGGCTCCTTGTTCACCCAATAGAGGGTTTTGTACATCGCAAAGGCAAAATATCTCTATTGCCTGCCAATCAAAATCTGTGCTCGCATCTATCGTACAAATGTCTCCCAAATTGGCCCCTATTGGACTAATAACTTGGCCTGCTTGATCCTTGAAACGAAACCCCAAAGCCTCGGCTATACCCATACCCGCATCATTAGTGGCGCTGCCTCCCAAAAATAAATAGATCCGTTTTGCGCCCTTTTGGATCGCGTCTCGGATGAGTTGTCCTGTGCCCAGCGTGCTCGTTTTGAGGGCGCTGCGTTCTGGTACAGAGAGCAAAACTAAACCTGATGCCTCCGCGATTTCTATATAAGCCTCTTCACCAGATATTAGGTATTTGGCTTCTATTTCGCGTCCAAGTGGGTCCGAAACGCTACATTTTACGGTTTGCGTATCAATGATTTGCGCGATGATCTCCAGTGAGCCTTCTCCTCCATCTGCGAGGATCTGGATTTCGTATTGGGCCTGCTGCGCAGAACGCTCAATTCCTTTGCCAATGGCTTTAGCTACCTCTTGGGCTGAGAGTGAACCTTTAAATTTGTCTGGGGCAATCAGTATGTTCATGAATAGATGAAATCAGTCGATTACGAAAATATGTCTGCAATACAGACGCTCAACAATATAATAAGCTCATAAAGGCCTAACAATAATGCTTCCTTGAGCGGTTCTTTGTAGAACTCTTGGCTTTTCGCTTTCCAATAGGTTCGGATTTGCAAACCCGAACGATTAGCACCCTGCCTGCTCCTAGTTTTGGAGCATGAAATCAATTACAGATACCTCAATACGGAAAGCTGGCTTAGTCGCAGGCTTGGCGATTTTGATCATGGCCATCGCGGCAGGGTTTTCAGTTGGCTATGTAAACGAATCACTGATTGTAGCGGGTGATGCCCTTACAAGCTTCGAAAATATCCGCAATTCGCTTTCCTTATTCCGAGCCGGAATCTTGGGCTGGTTGATCATCCTGATTTGTGATGTATTGGCCGCTTGGGGTTTATATGTGTGGCTCAAAAATGTCAATCCCCATCTCTCCTTGCTGACAGCTTGGCTACGTTTGATCTATACCACGATCTTGGGGATAGCTTTACTCAATTATCTCGTAGTTCTTCTCATGCTGAGTAGTGATAGCTATCAAGCCATGATGCCCGTAGATCAATTGAGCGCTCAGATGATGCTCCTACTACAAGCTTTTGAAAGTATGTGGTCGCTTGGCCTGATCATATTTGGGGGACATCTCTTAAGCCTCGGTTATCTCTTATCTCAAAGTCGGTCTGTACCTAAAGTCTGGAGCATTTTGATCCTAATAGCAGGGATTGGATATATCCTTATCCATCTCTCTAAACTGATACTACCTCAATTTGAAACCTATCACTCTATCGTCGAAATGATCTTCATCTTGCCAATGATCCTCGGGGAACTAGGACTAGGCATCTACTTAATCATCAAAGCCGCAAAAAACAATCTATCCACCCATGAATAATCCTATCCAAACCAATCAAAAAATTAGCAGCATGGATACCTCCCAAATGAAAGCCGTAGTCTGTACAAAATATGGTGGTCCAGAAGTCTTGCAAGTCCAAGAAGTTGCCAAGCCTATTCCCAAGGAAAACGAAGTACTCGTTCGTATCCATGCGTCTACTGTCACTGCTGCAGATACTTTTATGAGAGAGGGAACGCCCTATGTCGGTCGCTTAATGTTGGGACTTCTCAAGCCTAAAAACCCGGTGACTGGAACTGGCTTCTCAGGTGTAGTAGAGGCAGTTGGTACTGCTGTTACGACCTTCAAACCAGGAGATAAAGTGTTTGGAGAATCTATTTTTGGCTATGGCACCAATGCTGAATATAGCTGTGTGTCTGAGGAGGGAGTCATCGCTCGATTACCCGAAAATGTAAGCTTTGAAGAGACGGCATCGATCTGTGATGGTCCAATGACTTCGCTCAACCTGATGCGTAATCTTGCCAATATCCAAGCGGGTCAAGAGGTGATGATCATTGGGGCTTCGGGAGCTTTAGGTACGGCTGCGGTACAATTGGCTAAGCACTTTGGCGCTCGGGTGACAGGAGTCTGTAGCGGTGCAAATGCTGCATTGGTCAAGTCATTAGGTGCCGATGAAGTGATTGATTATCGTAAAGAAGATTTTCGGGAAAATGGTAAGTCTTATGATATCATTTATGATACGGTCGGGAAAAGTTCTTTTCCTAAAGCCAAGCGTTCTTTGAAAAAAGAAGGCATCTATCTATCTCCGGTTTTGGGCTTACCTCTGTTGTGGCATTTGCTTTGGACCTCATTGTTTGGTAGTAAAAAGGTCAAATTTGGTGCGACTGGGATGAAGCCCGTGCCAGAACTACGCGTTCTCCTGCAGGAGCTAAGAGAAATGCTCGCCGCTGGAAAGCTAAAAACAGTGATCGATCGCCGCTATAAAATGTCCGAAATCGCGGAAGCGCACCGATACGTAGATACAGGGCACAAAAAGGGCAATCTGGTACTTGGCTTTGAATGAAAATACCAAGCGCACACATTGGACTAATCTGTTAAATTTCAGCCCCTAAATTGATGCGTAAGTTTTACTTGCGCATTTTTTTTACTTTAAGGCTAAGCGTTCGCCGCAGGCTAAACCAAAAATGATGATGCAAAAATTCTGGTTTTCTCTCCTCTTGATGGG
>JBGCFA010000416.1:0-22972 GCA_045106675.1 Bacteroidia bacterium | reverse complement strand
AATTTTACGGCTGATCCGAAAGTGATTAAGGATATCCTCTCTCGCGAAAAAGAAGTGATCTCACAATTGGTCGATTCTATCCCTTCCGTTCCCTTGGCCAATTTTTTGTTTGCCAATCAAGGAGGACTGCAGTTCGAAAATCGAGCCAGTGAATGGGGTTTGGACCAACTAAGCTTTTCCAATGGTTCTGCCTATGGCGATCTCGACAATGATGGCGATCTAGATTTGGTGGTGAACAATGTCAATATGCCCGCTTTTGTCTATCGCAACCAAAGCCGCCAACAAAAGCCTGAAAATCATTTTGTGAGCATCGCACTCGAAGGGGAAGGCATGAATACTTATGGCCTTGGCGCACAAGTAAGCGTTGAGACCAGTCATGGCAAATATTATCAAGAACTCAATCCCATGCGCGGCTTTCAATCGACGGTTGACCATCGCCTGCATTTTGGTTTGGGGACAGACAGTTCAATATTATTGATTGAAGTATTATGGCCCGATAGCAGACTGAGTCGTATTGCCAATCCGATGATCGATACGCTGCTTAGGATTCGTCAGGTTAGTGCGATTGCTCCTTCGGAGAACGCTAGCGTAGATACTCAGCCTCTTTTGATGGGACGAGCGCTATCGTTTCGCCATGAGGAAAACGTTTTCAAAGATTTTGATCGCGACGGCCTTATTTTCCATATGCTCTCCACCGAAGGACCAAGGCTTTGCCAAGGAGATTTCAATGGTGACGGGCGGGCGGATGTTTATTTAGGTGGTGCTAAAGACTTTGCTGCTCAACTCTTGCTACAAAGAGCAGATGGGAGCTTTAAAAAGGCGCAGCCTGAAGCATTTCTCAAAGATGCACCATCCGAAGATACCGACTGTGCTTGCTTTGATGCAGACGGTGATGGAGACCTAGATTTATACGTAAGTAGTGGAGGGAATGAGTTTTCCAATAGCTCCAACGCTCTGCTAGATCGTTTATACTTCAATGATGGGAAGGGCAACTTTGAGCGTTCTGCGCAGAAGCTACCGACTTCCCGCAAAGAAAGTACCTCCTGTGTCAGACCGATTGACTTTGATGGCGATGGCGACCAAGATTTATTCGTGGGAGTCCGCTTGCGACCATTTTTATATGGAGTGCCGATGAACAGTTATCTACTGGAAAACGATGGCAATGGACGTTTTATAGACCGTACGGCTCAATGGGCACCACAGCTCAAAGGGATCGGGATGGTGACAGATGGTATATGGTGGGATTATGACCAGGATGGTGATATTGATTTGACGCTAGTAGGCGAATATATGCCCATCAGCCTTTTTCGTAACGATAACGGCCGCCTCAGTTTACAGGATTCTATGCCGGGATTAGCCCTTTCAGAAGGATTGTGGCATCGGCTATTTTTGACGGATATAGATCAAGATGGCGATCCCGATCTAGTGGCTGGCAATCATGGCCTTAACTCGCGTTTCAAGGCTAGTGCAGACAAACCCATGAATATGTGGGTCAATGATTTTGATCAAAATAGCACGGTAGAACACATCATCTGTGTTTACAATGGCGAAAAATCCTATCCTTTGGTATTGCGTCAAGACTTGGTCAAGCAACTTCCAGAGCTAAAAAAGAAATACCTAAAGTTTGCTAACTATAGTGAGCAGACGATTGAAAATATGTTTACGCCTGCCCAGATGGAGAAGGCGATCCGCTTGGATGTGCATTATCTGGAGTCGGCGATTGTCCGTAATCTAGGAAATGGGCAGCTTGAGTTAGAAGCTCTACCTTGGGAGGCCCAATTGTCGCCTGTGTATGCTATCAACGCCAAAGATGTGGATGGAGACGGCATTGAGGATTTGATCTTGGGGGGTAATTTTTACTCGGCTAAGCCAGAAGTGGGCATACATGACGCTAGCTATGGTTTGATCCTCAAAGGCAATGCTGAGGGCGATTTTACTCCAATGAGTCTGCAAGAATCTGGCTTTTTTGTCAAAGGAGAAGTGAGAGATATGATGTGGATTACTGTAGCAGGCAAGGAACAATTATGGGTAGCCCGCAATAATGATTATATAAAGGTTTTTGAGAAATAGTATGAAGCAACTAGCTCTCGGTTTACTCGGTTTGGGGATCTGCCTCACTTTGCTGAACGCTTGTTCTAGCTCTAGAGATAATAATGTCTCTCAAGGGCCTCTGTTTACGCTTTTGGATTCACAGCAAAGCGGTATTAATTTTACCAATCGTCTGCCTAACCAAGACGAATTTAATATCTACACCTATCGCAATTTTTATAATGGTGCTGGCGTTGCTATTGGCGATGTCAATCAAGATGGACTGCAAGATGTTTTTCTGACCGCCAATCTCGAATCTAATCGCCTTTTCATCAATAAAGGAGATTTTAAGTTCGAGGACATCACCGAAGCAGCTGGTATCAAGGGCGATAAGGCATGGTCCACGGGCGTAAGTATGGCCGATGTCAATGCCGACGGTTGGATCGATATCTATGTGTGTAACTCGGGTGATATCGCGGGCGACAATAAGCAAAACGAACTATATATCAACCAAAAAGACGGAACGTTCCTGGAACAGGCCACTGAATACGGACTCGCCAATCCCGGATACTCTACACATGCCGCCTTTTTTGATTATGATAAGGATGGCGACTTAGATGCCTACCTGCTCAATAATTCATACAAAGCCATCGGCTCCTTCAATACGCAATACAATATGCGTGATATCCGAGATGAAGTAGGAGGCGATAAGCTATTGAGAAATGATGGAGGGCAATTTGTTGACGTCAGCGAAGCCGCAGGCATTTATGGTTCTGTGATTGGTTTTGGCTTAGGTGTGACCGTAGGCGATCTCAATGCTGATGGTTGGCAAGATATCTACGTTTCCAATGATTTTTTTGAAAGAGATTATATCTATATCAATCAGCAAGACGGGACCTTCTCCGAAGAACTCACCCAACAGATGCATTCCATTAGCGGAGCTTCGATGGGAGCTGATATGGCCGATATCAACAATGATGCATCGCCCGAAATCTTCGTAACCGAGATGTTGCCTCAAGCAGATGCACGGATCAAAACCGTTACGACCTTTGAAAACTGGGACCGCTATCAAATCAATCTCCGCAACGACTACTACCACCAGTTTACCCGCAATATGCTGCAACTCAACAATCGCGACAATACCTTCAGCGAGATTGGTCGCATGGCTGGGGTAGAAGCGACAGATTGGAGTTGGGGCGCCTTGATAAGCGATCTTGATAACGATGGCTGGAAAGACCTATTTATCGCCAATGGAATCTATAAAGACCTGACTGATCAAGACTTCTTGGTCTATATCTCTGATTCCGAAACCCAGAAGAAAATCGTCGGTAAGGAAGGCGTAAACTATGATGCCTTGATTGATGCGATCCCTTCTGTCCCCGTGTCCAATTATGCTTATCGCAATATGGGGGACTTGTCTTTCGAAGATCAGACTGAAGCTTGGGGCTTGGATCAGCTCAGTTTCTCCAATGGCTCTGCCTATGCGGATCTAGACAATGATGGTGATCTGGATTTGGTGGTCAATAATGTCAATATGCCGCTCTTCCTGTATCGCAACGAAAGTCGGCAACAACATCCAGAACGACATTTTCTTAAGCTTGAACTAATAGGGGAGGGGGCTAATACGCAAGCCCTCGGAGCGCAAATTAAGCTCTATCTACCCGGCCAAAGTCTCTATTTAGAACATATGCCAATCAGGGGTTTTCAGTCGAGTATGGACCCTCGTCCTCATTTTGGTTTAGGCGCTGCTACCCAAATTGATAGTTTAGTCGTCAATTGGCCAAATGGTAATCGGACGCTTGTCCTTTCACCTGCAATCGATCAGATATTGAGCTTAGGGGCTTCTGAGAGTCATATTGTTGCCCCTGCGGGGAACGCTTCCACAGCTCCCCAGCAAGCCAGCAAAAAATTTCAAGCATGGCCACTCTCAGGCCTCAATTTTACACATGAGGAAGATGAGTTTATCGATTTCAATCGAGATCGTCTGATATTCCAGATGTTGTCCAACGAAGGCCCCAAGATTTGTAAAGGCGACTTCAATGGCGACAAGCGAGAAGATGTTTATATCGGTGGAGCCAAAGGGCAGTCGGGCTCTCTCTTTTTGCAACAGGCAGGAGGCCGTTTTAAGGCTAGTAATACTGCTTTATTTGAAAAGGATAAAGATGCCGAAGACACTGATTGTGCTTGTTTTGATGCGGATGGAGACGGTGATCTTGATTTGTACGTTGCCAGCGGCAGTAATGAGTCTTCCACTTCATCTGAAAACCTTCGAGATCGACTCTACCTCAATGGAGGTAAAGGTCAGTTTGAGCGTTCCGCGCAGCGACTACCTACGACACGCAAAGAAAGCACTGGCTGCGTAAGACCCTATGATTTTGATGCTGATGGTGATATGGATCTTTTTGTGGGGATCAGATTACGACCTTTTTTGTATGGAGTACCGATGAATGGCTACCTCCTCGAAAATGATGGCACGGGTCAATTTAGCGTCCGTAATGAAGACTTAGCACCAGGATTGAACGATTTGGGGATGATCACTGATGCGCAATGGTTTGATTGGGATCAGGATCAAGATGCCGATTTGATGGTGGTAGGAGAGTATATGGCGATAAGTATTTTTAGGCAGGAAAATGGTCAATTTACTCGAGTAGAAGCTGTCGGCTTAGATAGTACCGAGGGCTTTTGGAACGTCTTGCAAGGCGCAGATCTTGATGGAGATGGCGATACTGATTTTGTGGCAGGTAATCATGGCCTCAACTCTCGCTTTCGGGCCAGTAAAGAGAAGCCTGTTTGTATGTACATCAACGACTTTGACCAGAATGGCATGGTCGAGCAAATAGTTTGTACTTTCAATGGTGAGGAATCATATCCACTCGTATTGCGTCATGACTTAGTCGCTCAAATGCCAGAATTGAAAAAGAAATACTTGGCCTATAGCAGTTATACTGAGCAAACGGTAGAAGATATTTTTACCCCAGCCCAGCTTGAGCGAGCGATCAAACTCAATGCTTATCAAATGGCTTCTGCGGTCATCTGGAATGAAGGAAATGGTCAATTTAGACTAGAAGCTCTACCGCTGGAGGCACAGCTTGCACCGATTTACGCTTTGGCAATCAGTGATATTGATCAAGACGGTCAACTGGATATCCTCGCAGGAGGAAATCAATATCGTGCCAAGCCAGAAGTGGGAATCTATGACGCTTCTTTTGGAATGTGGCTCAAAGGAACGAATAATACGAGTTTTACGGCTATCCCCGCCTTAGCATCTGGTTTGCAGATCAGGGGAGAAATGAGAGATATCGTTCCACTAGTGGTCGATAATAAAACGCTCTATGTCGTAGCGATGAACAATGATAAATTACGCGTGTTTTCATATGAATAAGATGAAAGAATTAATGAAGGCAGTTTGGTTTTTGACCCTAATCTCTTTGGGGCTACTCAGTGCATGTTCTACCGCCTCCCCCTACGAAAAACTGGTTGAGGCAGAGTTAGATAAGAATGTTCGGAATGATAGTTTGTTTTTAGGACTGACTATGGGGATGGACAAAAAAGGTTTTTATGAGGCTTGTTGGGAACTCAATAAGCAGGGTCTTGTCCGTCAAGGTAGCGGCAATGAGTCAGTACGCTATGAACTAGATGAGCTGCCGCATAAAGCTACGCTGAACTTTTATCCTAAGTTTGAGGATGAAAAAGTGATCGCAATGCCTTGTGTTTTTGTCTATGAGGGCTGGGCGCCGTGGAATGAAGAGCTTTTTGGCAGTAAAATGGCCTTAGACATACAAAAAATGTTCATGGATTGGTATGGAGGCAATGAATTCATCGAAATCATAGATCCAACCAAAGGTTTGGCTTACTATAAGATCGACGGCAATCGCCAGATCACGATGCTCCCTCAAGATGAGCTGGTAAGAGTGTTGATCAAGGATCTGACGGTCGAATCCAATCGAAATCCCGTGAGATTGAAAATTCCTGAGAATAAGCCTAAAAATCCAGTAAATAGAGACAGTTTGTAAATGATGCGGCGAAGGGGCCTCCATATCATTGGATTGATACTCTTTTTGAGTAGGCTGTCTCTTCCTCTTATCGGTCAGACTTTTCCTTGCGGAGAAGAAGGGCTCTATTTGATCATGAGTCCTAGTATCTCTACCAACTCTGAGCTGTATCGCTTACGGATTGATACAGCCAATCAAGAGTCGTCCTATGAGCTGATCGGGAAGTTGGATCGGCAGATAGATGCGGCTGGTCATAGCGTTGCCGATGGCTTGATCTATGGGATTGATCGAGGAAGCAAAGAGCTGATACGGATTTATCCGAACGCTCAAACCGAGAACTTAGGATTGCCCTTATATCTCGACACCACGCTGCAATATTATGCGGGTACGATTGGACCGTATGGCAGACGATTGTTTGTCATTGGTCGAGATCCCTTTACCCAGCATGACGAGCAATTATTTCGGATTGACTTATTCAAGCCTGATTTTGTCACTGGAGCTTCTTCTTTGCATAGCAATAGTTATGTGCAGATCGATGATTTTGCTTATGATCCTCTCTATGGCTCTGTTTTTGGATTCAACGGTCTAGACCAACGCTTAGTACGGATTTCGGGTAGCCAGGTCAATGATTTTAACTTTCTCAATACCAACCAATCTTCGGGCATGGGCTCGATCTTATTTGACGGTGAAGCCCAACTTTAGGGCTATGGTGCTAGTAATGGTGGCTCAAGTGAAGGGAACTTATTTACCATCGATAAATTTAATGGTACGGTAAATAAATATGATGGCGGTCCCGGTCAGGCTTGGACTGATGCTTGTGCCTGTCCGTACTTTGTGAAGTTTGAAAAAACGATCTCTCCTCAAAATGTCTTAGCCTGCGGAGAAGTGCGAATTGTCTATAGATTTCGAAATCATGGCGGTAGTGCGTTTTCGCTAGAAAACCTGGTAGATACCTTATCTCCTTATTTGACGATCACTAATATTGAATCGGTCGCCTTTTCTTATGACACCATCATTGGTTTGGGAGGGCATATTTTACAGATCGACGGCCCCTCATTATATATAGGCGATGATTCAGTTGTGGTATGGGCCAGCGTTGATCCGCAAGCCGCAGGAGAGTATCGTAGTCAAGCGCACTTCTCCAGATTGCCTTTGATGCTGGGCGGAGATCGAGTCTCCGATGATCCGACTACTTTGCTTGAAGATGATCCTAGTCTCATTCGGTTTACCTCACGAGGAAGTTTAGCCTTACAGAGTCAAGCCTCCGTACTTTGTCATGAGGATACGATTGTTTTGCAAGCACCTGGAGGGGGACTACGATATCTTTGGAGTGATGCTACGACTGCCAAGGAATTGAGCGTTACGCAAGGCGGTACCTATTGGCTAGAAATGGAAAACGCCTGTGGAGTCTTTCGAGATACTTTATTTATCAGAGGGCGCACTGAACCTATCAGGGTGGATTTTGGGGCCAATCAAGAACTTGAACCGGGAGATAGCCTTTTGCTCAAGCCTTCTATTGTGGGGGCTACTGGCGGACTACAATATCAGTGGAGGGTAGAGCCCGATAGTCGTTTAAGCTGTTATCAATGCCCGCAACCGTACTTAGAACCCCAACAAGACAGTCGTGTTTATCTAACAGTACAAGATGAAGATGGCTGCGAGGCGAGTGATTCATTGACGATAAGGCTAGCTAAGATTCGCAAGATTTTTGTTCCTACGGCTTTCTCGCCGAACGCTGATATGCATAATGATCTGTTTTATATCCAAGGCTTTGGTGAGGTTGAAATTGTGAGTATGCGTGTTTTCAACCGTTGGGGTAATCTGGTATTTGTGCGAGAAGGAGGCAGCATCAATGATAGGCGCCATAGTTGGGATGGCAATTCTCAGGGACGTGCCGTTGCGCCCGGCGTATATGTATGGGTAGCACAATTGCGCTTTCCCGATGGAGAAGTCGAAACATTTAGCGGGAGTCTAAGTCTGATTCGTTAGGCCGGGATTTTTTTGTACTTTTGGGGACAGCAAACAAACCTCAAATCGCGTGAAATTAAGCAACGAAGTCAAGTTTGGAATCATATCGGTCTTTCTGATCGCTATGGTCATCTATGGTTTGAACTTTATGTCAGGCTCAAGCCTTTTTGGTCCTCCTTTGGTGCTTTATGCCGAATATCCCAAAGTTGAAGGCCTGTTACCCGGTAATCCGATTACCATCAACGGTCTCAGAGTCGGCAAGGTCGGCAAGCTAGAATTAGACATGAAAAAGAAGGTCGCCATCGCTCAGCTTGAGTTTACCCGTGATCTCGATATTCCGGACAATTCTTTGGCGGTGATTTATAGCACTGACCTCTTGGGCTCCAAAGGAATCATGATTTTTCGGGCCGATTCAGTTGAAGCTTCTGATACCTATTTCAACTCTGAAGACGAGATCATTGGTGCATTGGAAACCGGACTATCAGACCAAGTATCTAATTTGGTGCAGGATCAAGGTACTCAGATCTTATTACAAGTGGCAGAGCTTTCAATCAAGCTCAATGAGATTGTTGGACTTACCAAGGATCTGCTCCTCGACGAAAATAACTCTAGTTCGCTCAGAGCGAGTTTATTCAATATTCAAGCTTCCACCACCAATCTGACCAGTATCACCGAGGAAGTGGATAGTTTAGCTAAAGAAATCACAAAGATTGCTACTGATGCAGGCTCAGTCGTCAAAAACGTCGAAAACAATAACGAACAGATAGATCAGATCATCTCCAATGTGGTCAATACGACTGACTCCCTCGTTATGGCTTCTAATGAAATCCGTACCATTATGGGAGATGCTCGTAATGCCGTAGGAAATGTGGAAAATATGATCGCAAAGCTAGATACCACAGGCGGTACTTTGGGGCTTTTGATCAATGATCGGACGCTTTATGATAGCATCAATGCCACGACTGAAAACGTTAACGCAGTGCTACGTGAAATCAAAGCCAATCCCACCCGCTTTTTTGATGATATCAAGATTTATTTGATCGAGCGAAAAGAAGATAAGGACGAGAAATAGCCTTTAATACTTATGCAGGCACTTTTTACGCGACACTTTCCCGCAAGTGGAAAACCTCTCTTACTTAGAGCACCCGGCAGGGTCAATCTCATCGGTGAACATACGGACTATAATGATGGCTTTGTGCTGCCTGGAGCCGTCGATATGGGTATTTCCTTTGCGATAGCGCGCAATGAACTCAATCAAGTGAGATTAGTGGCCGCTGATCTTGACTCCACCTATGAATGTGACTTAGCCCAAATCAAAATCGCTCCGGAATCTCACTCTTGGGCCAATTATGTCTTAGGGGTAATCGCACAACTGCAAGAGCAAGGCCATGAATTTAGTGGTTTTGATATGGTGTTTAGCGGTGATATACCGAGAGGCGCAGGATTATCATCCTCTGCAGCTTTGGAGTGTGGCGCAGGTTTAGCAGTCAGTGCTTTATATGACCTAGCGGTCGAACGCTGGCCCTTAGTCAAAATGGCGCAAAAGGCCGAACATACCTATGCTGGTGTCCGTTGCGGCATCATGGACCAATTTGCTAGTACGTTCGGCAAGGCCGAACAGCTAGTGAGGCTAGATTGCCGCTCCTTAGAATATGCCTATTTCCCTTTGCAGATGGACGCTTACAAAATCGTACTCTGCAATACTCAGGTAAGTCATTCTTTGGCTTCTAGTGAATATAATACACGCCGAGAAGAATGTGAACAAGGGGTCGCTTTATTGCAGCGTTTAGATCCAACTATCAGTAGTCTACGAGATGTGAAACTCGAACAAATTGAAGCTGTAAAAGCCCAAATGCCAGGCAAGGTGTATGATCGATGCCGCTATGTGGTCGCCGAAAATCAGCGGGTATTAACCGCCTGTGATGCGCTCAACGAGGGAGATTTGCCTACTTTTGGAGACTTGATGTATGGCTCACACGATGGTTTACAACATCTCTATGAGGTGAGCTGTCCTGAACTCGACTTTCTCGTCGCTGAAACCCAAGACGATCCCAATGTATTGGGGGCTCGGATGATGGGGGGAGGCTTTGGTGGTTGTACCATCAACCTCGTCAAATCAGAAGCAGTAGATGCTTTTGAGGAAAAGATGAAAGCCGCTTATAAAATTCAATATGATACCGAATTGCCCGTCTATATCGCAAGTTTAGTAGATGGAGTCGGACTTTTGGACTAAGCCTTAGCTTGGGCCCTATGTACGTGGCAGTAGCCGCTTTCTTTAGCTTTGTTGAGACATTGACGTCCGCTCGTTGTAGTGGCCTTACATTGAGCAGACGATTCTGTCATTGCTTGTGGTTTTGCGATACTAACGACCTTTTCTTTGGAGACTACTATTTGAGTAGGCTTAGGAGCCACTAAAGCCGTTTTTATTTCGCTTATTTTCTCCGAGACTTGCTTACTTGGCTTTTTTTTTACTTTAACGGCTTTAGCCGATTTCGCCTTTTTCGCTTTCTTTTTTGTCTTTGCCTTTACGGTTGCTGCTTTTTTCTTTTTAGCCGCTTCCTTTTTCTTCTTGGCTGCCTTCGCCGCCTTCTTGACGATAGCTTCTAATTGCTTCTTGCTGAGGATCTTACCCACTTCCTTGAGTAAATCTTTTTTCTTAGACATATGTTTAGTTTAAACGTGGTTTACACAAAGGTAACATTAGGATAATATTGAACAAAAAAAATATTTTGCCCTTTTTGATACCAATCGGTATATTTGTCAAAATAAAATTAGACTAATTGTCCAAATCAGAAGATACAAAGGCATTTATTATCCGTAAAGCAGCCCCTATATTTAATACCAAAGGGTATGTGGCTACTTCTCTCAAGGATATTACCGATGCGACCAAAATGACCAAAGGGGCTATTTATGGCAATTTTGGTAATAAGGAAGCGGTGGCGATAGCTGTGCTTGAATATACTTCTAATCGGATATTTGGCCTGATGGGCAAAATGGTGAAAGCGACCAACAATGCTCCGGACAAATTGAGGGCTATTTTGGACTTCTATGAAAGTTATATCACCAATCCCCCGATAGAGGGAGGATGCCCGATCTTGAACACTGCTATTGAGGTGGATGACGGCAACCCTAATCTGCGACTCAAGGTGACGCGTATGCTGGAAACCCTGCATAGTTCTATGTTCAAAATCGTGCAGCGAGGGATTAGAGAAGGCCAAATAAAGCCCGATGTAGATATTGAAAGCTTTGGCTATTTGTTTGTAGCCGCACTCGAAGGGGCCATCATGATCGCTCGAGTACAAGGTGATATCAAAGCCTATCGTATCATTAAAAAACAACTCGAAAAACAAATTCAAGCGATCAGTTTATAAGAAGTTATATTTTTTTGCACCCAAATATACCGATCGGTATATGATTAAAATACTAGCCAATGAACACTCAACTGATGTTACCCATATTGCGCTTCTACCTTGCCACCATTGGCAATGTCGCTCCCAAGCGCACCAATTATGCCCTCTGGAAACTGTTTTCTCGTCCCAAGCGACGTAGTTCTCGGGTCGGCGCTCCCGAACTGCTGGCTCAGGCTATGCAGCTCAAGCATGAGTATCAAGGACATAGTATCAATGGCTATTTATGGGGGCAAGGGGCGCGACAGGTCTTCTTGGCGCATGGTTGGCAGTCGCACGCGATGGATTTTAAGCATCTTATCCCTGCATTGGTGGAGGCCGGCTATCAAGTGATTGGCTTTGATATGCCAGCTCATGGCGATTCTGAGGGCAAGATCGCACACCCACCTGCCTTTAGTGATGTGTGGTCGGCTGTCTTCGACAAACTCGGCGCTCCCTATGCAGTCATTGCCCACTCGATGGGCGCCAATGCTATGACACATGTGCTTAGTACACGTTGGGAGGGAGCTGCGGTCCAACGCTTCGTCGCCTTGGCTCCGCCTACTGATCCCCCCAGTTTTTTCTATCACTTTTGCAAAAAACTAGGCTTAGGCGAAACTAGAGCCCAAGAGTTGATTGCCATGACAAAAGAGATTACGGGCTTTTCCCCTTTGGAGTTTGTCATGTTTGATCGCTTCGATGATCTCAATGCAGATCAAGTGATGCTCGCCTATGATCAAGATGATCGCACCGTTCCCCAAGGGGAAATGCTACAACTAAAAGCGGCTTGGAAAGGGGCTCACTGCATCGAAACCAAAGGCCTCCGACACAATGGCTTGCTCAAAGATGAAGCCTTGCGAACCGAAATACTACAATTTCTTGCTTAACGATTTTAAACTCTCTCAAAATATTTTTAACATGATAAAAGTAAGCCCTTTTGATTACGAAAACTTGGTCCGAGAATTATATTATCGCGACCTCCGACAGCTAGATGGCCCTGATAATGAGCAAGCTGCTATCCAAACACTCCTGCATTATCAATACCGAAGTAAGAGATTACAGAGCCTCTTGACGCAAAGCAAAGCCCTCTGGCGGCTATTGTTTTACTGAAATCACTAAATTTTCGCAAAAATTAGACAGCTAGTGAGCATTTCGGGAGAATTATGGTATTTTTGATGCAATGCGAAAAATTGCCATTTCGGATATTCACGGTTGCTCAAAAACTTTCCGCGCTCTAGTGGAAAATCAAGTAGTGCTAGAGCAGGACGATGAATTATATCTACTCGGAGACTATATCGATCGAGGACCTGACTCAAAAGGGGTAATTGACTATATCATAGAGTTACAAGAAGCTGGATATACGGTGCGTTGTCTGCGTGGTAATCACGAAGAAATGCTGCTAGATGCCGCCAATAAAACGGGGGATGTCGAAATTTGGCTTTTCAATGGTGGTAAAGAAACCCTCGATAGCTTTGGTACCAATGATATCGACGGCATAGATGAAAAGTATTATCGCTTTTTACGAAATCTGGATTACTACTTTGAAGTAGACGACTATATCCTCGTGCATGCCGGTCTCAACTTTGTCGGTAAGCAACGTGATGAAAACGATGACCAATTTCTTTGGAAGTTGCATAATCCGCTTCGTGACCTCCATAGCATGATGTGGATTCGCTATTGGTATAAAGATATTGATTGGAAGTGGCTCAATGGCCGCAAAATCATTCACGGACATACGCCCGTTACCAATGATGACATCTGGGATATGTACGACCTCTTTCCTCAAGACCAAGTCTTAGATATTGACAATGGGTGCTTTGCCAAAACCTCTCCTGGTTTAGGCCAACTTTGTGCTTTTGATATGGCCCGCGTGGAGCTGTATTTTCAAGACAATATTGATTAAACTTAGTGAGCTGTTTTACGTTTGATTAAGGGCGGAGAGGGCAGTGTGTCGCAGGCTTCATTTCAATCCGAAAAGGTATGACTAAGTTTTCCTTTTCTTCTCTCCCTATCACCGCTTATTTGCTCCCTTTTGGCCTCCCAGCCTTATTATTGGGCCTTTTAAGTATCTTGGCACTATCACCTTACTTTGCGCTCCACGAGCAAGATTTAGCTAGTGCGATTACTTTAGACTTTGTGCTGACCGTGCCATTGCTTTATCTCTGGTTGATCCGCAAAAAACCAATCTCTAAACTGAGTGTCAGTCCTGTCATTCTTCTTTCCTTTTTATTAGCCTCATATCTGATCCCCGCGACTGGGCAAAGCTTGCTGATTCAGCTCCGCACTTTTGCTTTGCCGGTAATTGAGTTCGGGATATTGGGATGGATATTTTATCAAGTCCGCCGTACTGTATTGGCTTATAAAGCAGAGAGAGGACATAATCCTGATTTCTTTCATGCCTTAAAAACCGCCTGTCGCGAGATATTTCCTGCGAGGCTGAGTACGATAGTGGCTACTGAGGCGGCTGTTTTTTACTATGGCCTCAACTTTAGTCGCGTCACTCCTTAGGAGAACGCTTTTACTTATCATCGTAAAAATGCCTCTCTGATGATGCATGGGACTTTTATAGGATTAATCCTGCTTGAGACGATTGGCGCTCACTTCTTGCTTGGGCTTTGGAGCAGCACGGCTGCATGGATTTTGAGCATCCTCGGTGCTTATACATTATTACAGCTTTTTGGGATGGTCAGAGCGATCCCGCGTCGTTTGATCCGTTTGGATGAGGGAGTCTTACATTTACCTTATGGTTTATTGGCCGAAACGACGATAGAGCTCAGTCAAATAGACCATCTCGAAGAAAGTAGGAAGTCGTTCCCGATTGAGGGACTAGATCGTAAACTCTCACCTATTGGAGACTTTGAAAGCCACAATTTCATCTTACATTTGCAATCTCCTGCGATATTGGTAGGACTGTACGGTCGCAAAAAAGAATTTACCAAGCTGGCCTTTTTTGTAGATGATGGGTCAGGCTTCAAAGCAATGTTGCAGCAATTAGGGATCAAAACGAGATGAATCAACGCCCCAAAGTAAGCGTTCGGAAAGTCCGAGAATATACAGGACACAAAGGATCGATATATGCGATGGCTATCGACGCTGCCGAACGCTACCTCTATACCTCAGGAGATGATGGTCTAGTAGTTCGTTGGGATTTGCAGCAAACAGAGGATAGTGGAGATGGTATCCTCCGGATTGGGACTGCGATATTTAGCCTTGAGGTGATTGAAAAGTTTAATCTACTCGTAGTAGGGGCCAGTGATGGTACGGTGTACTTTGTGGACCTAAAGGGTGGAGGAATCAAGCATACCTATCGTAAAACGGAACTTCGAGTATTTGATCTATGGTACGATCCCGAGTTTGATTATGTCTGGTTATTGCAAGGCAATGGTTGGATGGGGGTGATTGATTTAGCCACTTTTAAGGAAGTTGGCTATCAACAAATCGGTACTGAAAACCTCCGAAAAATCATTGCGGCTCCTATTGCAGGATGTGTTTTGATTAGCAGTACGGATGGTTATATCCACTTATTAGAGAAGAAAAGTGGAAAGGTAATGCAAAAGTGGCAGGCTCATGAAAAATGGATATTTGCCATGCATTTAATTCCCGATACTGACTATTTACTCAGCGGAGGGTATGATGCTCACCTTAATCTATGGGAATGGAAAGGCAAGTACTTGCCTGTGCAAAAAGTAGCGGCTCATAATTTTACCATCAATGATATTGCTCTTTCTCCGACTCATGAAATGATCGTAACGGCGAGTCGAGATAAGACGATCAAACTATGGAGTGCGGATAATTTACAGCTCCTAAAAGTCGTCGATGCAGCGCGGCATGAAGGCCATAAACACAGCGTAAATAAAATAAAGTGGTTAAAATCAGATAATTCCGTAATTTCGGGAAGCGACGATAAACGAATAATTCGTTGGCAGTTTAGTATAGATCCATGATTACTCCCATCGAAATCCGTCAACAAGCTTTCAATAAAAAACTCCGTGGTTTTGACCAAGAGGAGGTGAGAGGCTTTTTGCAAGGTCTTTCACAAGAGTGGGAGAGCTTGCGCGAAGAGAATCGTAGCCTAAAAGAAGAACTGGAGCGCACCAAAGCCAACTATCACGCCTTGAAAGAGGTCGAAGATATGTTGCACAAGACGCTGATGCAGGCTGAGCGTTCATCGAAAGATACCTTAGAAACTGCTCGTCAGAAAGCAGAATTGAAGATCCAAGAAGCCGATTCACAGGCTGCTGAGATTATTAGAAGGACGATCAAAGACCGCGAAGAACTGCAACAAGAAATAGGCGGCCTCTATAAGCAAAGAGAAGAAGTACTCATGCAGCTAAGGGTTTATCTCAAAACTCAATTGGAACGCCTCGATTCTTTTACTCCTTCAGAATTATTGCCTACTCATAGCAACAGTAGTCTGCAGGCAAATGGACACTCAAACCATCATTCTTATAAGCAGCCTGTCACCACCGTTCCTAATCCCTCTACTACCGCTTCTACTCCCAATGGAAGTGATGTAAACTTACTCTCAAATACGTCATCTAAAGTAGAAACTAAGGTCGATGACTTCTCTGATGAGCTGTAAGAGTCTCTTGTATAATTAATAGTGAAAACGCTATATTTTATTGTTGTCTGAGACGATTGGTCAGTTTTGCGCCTCAAACGGTCAAACTGTTCCCCTATTACGATGTTAATATTCATGCGATTCCCGTAACTTTACACAGGGGATTTTATGCAATAATCCCTCATTTTCCCACTTTGGTGCTAAGATCATGGATACAAAATATAATTCTTTACAACCCTCTTCGAGTAATGCTGATTCTGCTCATAAAAACACTATGACTAAGGGAGCTTCGTTTTGGCGATCAACTTGGACCATCGGTGTTTTTGTGCTTTTCGTTGCGATGATTCCACTTGGGATTATGCAGCATGGCCTTGACACAGCACCCGCTGTCGGCGCGTTTTTTAACGGAGCATTGCCTACTACTACCCCTGGAGGAGTAAACAATTGGACGGTAGTTGAGGCCTTTCCGGGAATGATATTTGATCGAGCGATGGCAATGTTACCAGATCCAAGTAGCAATCGTCTCTATGTCGCCGAGCGAGGGGGAAAGATGTTTCACTTTGAAGATGTTGCCAATCCCAATAGTACCAAGACAGAAGTATTGGATATTACGTCAATCGTAGCTGGCGAAGTTGCAGATGGTGGACTGCTCAATTTTGCCTTCCATCCCCGCTTTGGAGTCGATAGCAATTACATTTATTTGTTTTATAGTGCGCGTGCCCCGAACGCTTCCTACCCGAGTACTGGCCAAGGGGTTGGTTATCCAGGTCAGTTTTACAATGTCTATGCTCGTCTTTCAAGATTTTCGGTCAACCCTACAACGGGTATTATTGACCCTAACTCTGAGCTAATCATGATCAATAGACGCCTTTACAATAGCTCTCATAGAGGAGGCGGGATGATTTTTGCCGCAGATAGCTTGCTCTACATTGCGATGGGAGAAGAGTTTCGTTATGATACAGCTCAAGAGATGGACACTACTTTTGAAGGCGGTGTATTCCGAATCGATGTAGATCGTAAAGCGAGTCGTTCGCATGCGCCTATTCGGACCTTACCTTTGGGCTTTGCTGACGAGATCTCTGGAGTGGGTTACTTTATTCCTAATGACAATCCCTTTTTAGATCCTGCTGGAAATAGTTTAGAAGAATACTATACCCTGGGCCACCGTAACCCACACCGTATGGCCTATGATCCAGTGACGGACCGAATCTGGATGGGAGAAGTTGGGGGTAATGCCCGAGAAGAAGTAAATATTATTGAAAAAGGAGGCAATTATGGATTCCCCTTTAGAGAAGGAACCATAGTCGGTAGCAGAAATCCACCTTCGGTTATTTTAGGCACTCTGACTGATCCTGTAGCAGAATTTTTACATAATACTCCTGAAGATCTGGGAGCCATTATTGGTGGCTTTATCTACCGTGGCAGTGATTTTCCTAGCCTTACAGGTAAGTACATTTGTGGTAGCTATGGCATCAGTGGTGAAGTATGGTCTGTCGCCTACAATGAATTGACGGGCGAAACTACTAAAGAAGTGCTAGCGGCTTCAGGCTTACCCGGTATTTCTTCCTTTGGTACTGATCATGCAGGAGAGATTTATATCCTTCGCAACCGTCCCAATGTGACCTTCTCTAAGCTTTCGCCTTCAATTGCGGCCAATGCGCCTCAATTCCTTTCTCAAATCGGTGCATTCACTGATTTGACCAATATGGTTCCTGCATCTGGTATCATTCCTTACGATCTCAATGAACCATTTTGGTCTGATAATGCTAAGAAGTTTCGCTGGTTGATGATTCCTAATGATGGTACGCCAGATGATGCTAGTGAGCAAATAGATTACGATGAAGAAGGAGACTGGAAATTTCCAGTTGGTAGTGTATTGATCAAGCATTTTGAGATGGAGGTCGATGAAAACAATCTGTCTAATCGTGTGAAGCTCGAAACGCGCTTTATCGTTCACGGGACTGATAGTAAATATTATGGGTTGACTTACAAATGGAATAGCGCCCAAACTGATGCCGAACTGCTCACTACTTTTGTAAATGATACTTTTAGTGTGGCTACCAGTGGTTTTCCTCGTGAAGAAGTCTGGCACTATCCCAGTCGTAGTTCATGCCTATCTTGCCACAACAGCGCCTCCCAAGGCGCCTTAGGTCCCGTCTCACGCCAGCTAAACAGTGAGATTACTTATCCGATGACTGGCCGACAAGCCAATCAGCTCATCACCTTGGAACACCTCAATTTCTTTGCCCCTGACGCCGATACTACTGGCTTGGCGGCAATGTTGACTAGCAAAAGTAAATATGATTTGACGGCAAGCTTACAAGAGCGAGCCCTCTCCTATATTGATGCAAACTGTTCTTCGTGTCATATGCCGGGAACTGGCAATAGAGCCGAATTTGATGCTCGATTACCGCTACCCTTGACTGGTACTCAAATGATCTATGGCAATGTGCTAGATGATCTTGGCGTACAAGGTTCCCGTATTATCATTCCGGGTGACACCAATCGTTCCGTACTTTACCAGCGTCTCAAAGCGGTTCATTCTGAAATTGCGATGCCACCATTGGCTAAAAACAAAGTTGACACGGCTGGAGTACGATTGATCGGCGAATGGATCATGTCGCTCGATCCTGCAGAGTATCCTCAAGGGACTGGACTAGAAGGAGTTTACTATAACAATGACAACTTTACCAGTCTAGTGAAGACACAAGTAGATCCTGAGATTGATTTCTTCTGGGCCTCAAGTGGCCCTCCCGGATATAGCAATCCGAATCATCTTACAGTTCGTTGGACAGGACAAGTGATGCCGTTATTTACGGAAGAATATACCTTCCATATCTACTCTGATGATGGTACAAGACTTTGGGTCAATGGTCAACAATTGATCGATGATTTTAATAAAAACGGTACTAGAGCCAATTCTGGAACGATCAATTTAGTATCGGGACAAAAAGTAGACATCGTTGTCGAGTACTTGCAAGGTATCGCTAACTCATTGATAGAGTTGGAATGGGAAAGTCGTAATCAAGAGCGGGAAATCATCCCCTCTTATCTATTGTTCCCGCCCAATCCTGTTACCAAAAGCCAAGCGATTAGTATTGATCCGATCGCTTCTAAAATAACCACTGATGCTTCTTTTACTGTCAATGCAGTTGCTAGTTCAGGCTTGCCGGTTACCCTAACCTTAGTAGAAGGCAATGGTACGGTCGCCAACTTGAGCGGCAATACTATCACTTTGACAGGAATTGTCGGGCCGGTAAAAGTACGTGCTGTTCAAAATGGCGGTACATCCGGACCCGATCTTTATCAAGCCGCTCCAGGAGTTGAAGAAAGTTTCTTCGTTTTTGCTCCTTCTGCTGGTCAAGGCACTGGTTTGCAAGCTTCCTATTTTCATAATGAAGACCTTACCAATCTAGCCTTAACAAGGGTTGATCCGGAGATAGATTTTGCATGGGAAAGTGGTTCACCTGATGCTAGCATACAAAACAATGGCTTCTCGGTTCGCTGGGAAGGAGAAATCGAAATTCCAGTCGCAGGCAATTATAGTTTCGCTACTACCACAGATGATGGAGTGAGATTATGGGTCAATTTTACACCTGTGATCGACAATTGGCAAGATCAGGCCAATAGCACCTTTAGTGGAACGCTTGCTTTGCCTGCTGGCAAACTGCCGATCGTTATGGAGTATTTTGAAGGTCAAGCTTATGCGTTTGCTAAGCTAGAGTGGGCTACCACAGGTATCCCCTTGCAAATAGTTCCACAAGAGTTTTTATATCCCACTTCTTCGCCTTCTTTCCCGGTAGAGTTGTTGAGCTTTGAAGCTACCCTCAATACTGATAATGAAGCTGAGTTAACATGGGTTAGTGCTTCGGATGATGATACAGAACAATTCTTTATTGAGCGTTCTTCAGATGGAGTAGACTTTGAAACTATCGGCTCTAAAGATTCTGACGTTAAGCCAGGCGTAAGTAAAGAATATGCTTACCTCGATAGAGAACCCCTCAGTGGCACTTCATACTATCGGATCAAGCAAATAGGAGTGGATGGGCAATATATGTTCTCCAATATTGAACAAATCAATCTCAACGATGGACAAATCGTCCTTTATCCTAATCCTTTGGGAGCTGACCGTAAACTGTACCTCAATGGAGTCTTTCCATATGGTGCCAAGGCACGGGTCTATGACATCTCAGGCCGCGAGTTAGCTAACTTTGATATCGGGATGAGTGATATGATTGCGAATCACGAGCTAGACCTTGGTGAGTTAGGAGCTGGGATTTACCTTGTATCGCTATTCCTTAGGGACCGCCGTGTTACGGAACGCGTCGTTCTGCGCTAAGCAAGTAGAAAATATAAAGCATAAAGAAGCCCGTCAAGAATTGAAACTTGACGGGCTTTTTCTATTTCTGAATATTGACGCTATGAATGCTTTTTAAACAAAGCGATTGCATTATGTCCACCAAAACCAAAAGTATTGCTCATCGCCACATTGACGGTTTTGGATACCGCTTTATTGGGAGTTAATTGCAAGCCTTCGGGCATTTCTGGGTCTATATTGTCTAGGTTGATCGTCGGGGGGATTTGATCGTGATGGATCGCCAAAATACTAGCAATGCCTTCGATCGCTCCTGCACCACCCAACAAATGTCCCGTCATAGACTTGGTCGCACTGATATGTAGCTTATCCAAGTGCCCTTCAAATACTTTTGCAATGGCTTTTGCTTCGCTGATGTCTCCAACCGGAGTCGAAGTCGCATGAGCATTTAGGTAGTCTACATCAGTTACCGTTAAGCCTGCGTCATCCAAAGCGTCTTGCATGGCCCATATGGCGCCTAAGCCTTCAGGGTGAGTCGCACTGATATGATAGGCATCAGCAGCAAAGCCACAACCTACTATCTCCGCATAGATTTTTGCTCCACGAGCGATCGCATGTTCTCTCTCTTCGAGGAACAAGGCGCCTGCTCCTTCGCCCATCACAAAACCATCTCTATCCTTATCAAAGGGACGGCAAGCCTCCATGGGCTCATCATTGCGGGTGGACAGAGCGCGCATGGCGTTAAAGCCTCCAAATGCTGCCTGACAAATTGCCGCTTCCGAACCGCCAGACAAGATAGCTGTCGCTCGGCCTAGTCGGATATAATTGAAGGCATCAGCAATGGCATTTGTACCAGAGGCACAAGCTGAAACCGGAGAGAAGTTGATACCCATAAAACCATGCTTAATCGAAATCAAGCCAGAAGCCATATTAGGAATCACCTTGGTGATGAAAAAGGGATTGAAACGAGGGTTTGCCCTGTTTGCAGCGTATTCGATCAATTCGTCTTCAAAGGTGGTAAACCCACCGATACCAGAAGCCCAAATAACTCCTACACGATGGGGAGATAATTCTCCCATCTCGAAGCCACTGTCTGCGATACATTCGTCAGCTGCAACCATCGCATACTGCGTAAAACGATCCATCTTACGGCCTTCTTTACGGTCAAAATGGTCTTTGGGATCAAAGCCTTTGACTTCACAGGCAAAGTGGGTCCGAAAAGCCTCAGCTTCAAAATGAGTGATCGGACCAGCTCCGTTTTTACCGCTGACTAGGCCCTGCCAAAAACTATTGACATCGTTCCCCAAAGGGGTAACGGTACCTAGACCAGTGATGACGACTCTTTTTAGTTCCATAAGCGCAATAATACCTAACAGGCGTTAGGGATACAAATGTTCAAATACGAAGGACTGATTTAACTCATCCCCTAAGCTTTTATTTGTCATGCCATGCGACACCTTTTCTCACCCCAAAAACACCTCCTAGATCAGATATTGCCTGTACAAAATTAAGGAATATGAAAAGGATACTCATTTTGGGGGCTGGGACTGCAGGTAGTATGATGGCTAATCATCTGAGTAAAAAGCTCAATACTCAAGAATGGAAGATCACAATTATTGATCAAGAAGAAGTCCATTATTACCAACCCGGCTTTCTGTTCCTGCCATTTGATATTTACAAACCTGAACAAGTTCAAAAACCCATAGAACGGCCTTTACCCAAGTCTGCTTACTTGTTGCGTAAAGGGATCGAGCGCGTTCTCCCCAAGCAAAATAAAATTGTTCTAAGCACCGGAATCGAGGTCCCTTATGATATTTTGATTATTGCGACTGGTAGCAAAATTGCCCCGCAAGAAGTCGAAGGACTTTTAGGAGAGCATTGGTATAAGGATATTTTTGACTTTTATACTTATGAAGGCGCCTTGGCATTGCGAAATAAACTACGAGAGTGGGAGGGAGGCAAGTTGGTAGTCCATGTCGCTGAAATGCCGATCAAATGTCCCGTCGCCCCCTTGGAATTTGCCTTCCTCGCGGATTCTTACTTCAAGCAAAAAGGCATGCGAGACAAGGTCGAGATTAGCTATGTAACGCCACTCTCTGGAGCCTTTACCAAACCGAAAGCGACAGAAGCACTCAATTATTTATTAGAGGAAAAGGATATCAAAATCGTAGCTGATTTTGCCGTGGAAAAAGTTGATGGTGCGAAGCGTCAGATATTTGATTACGGTGGACTAGAAGTCGAATATGATCTACTCGTCAGTGTGCCTACCAATATGGGCGACGCCATGATTGAGCGTTCCGGCATCGGAGACGAACTCAACTTTGTCCCAACTAATAAGGCCAGCTTACAGAGCCTCATCCAAGACAACATCTTTGTGATCGGTGATGCGACTAATCTCCCTGCTTCTAAAGCCGGTAGTGTCGCTCATTTTCAAGCAGAAATCCTGACCGAAAACATATTGCACTTCATCAATGGAGAAGCCTTGACTGCTGATTTTGATGGCCATGCAAACTGTTTTATCGAAACGGGAAATGGCAAAGCGTTACTGATCGATTTTAACTATACCCAGGAACCAGTCGCAGGCAATTTTCCTTTGCCTCAAATCGGCCCTTTGAAATTGCTCAAAGAGACCCGTGTCAACCACCTCGGTAAAATGGCCTTTAAATGGGTGTACTGGAATATGTTGCTCAAAGGCCGCCCGATCCCTTTTGTTTCCTCCCAT
>JBGCFA010000415.1:0-30158 GCA_045106675.1 Bacteroidia bacterium | reverse complement strand
AAGATGGGCGAAAACGAGGACAAAAGCATGGAAGAAGTCCTCGCTAATCAGCTCTCTGAAGCAAACAATAATTACGGCCGTTTTGTGTCCCGCAATTATATCGATTGGTTACATACTGAAGATATGAACCAAAGGCCGATGCTGTCGCCTGACGTACTTTCTCAGACTACTTTTAAGCATTTGGACGATGGTTATGAAAGTGTATTCTTTTTATTGGTGGATTGCCTCCGCTATGATCAGTGGAAAGAATTTGAAACCATTATCTCCGACTTCTTTTATGTAGATAATGAGGATGCTTATTATGGTATTTTACCTACTGCGACCCAATACGCACGTAATTCCATTTTCTCAGGCTTGATGCCGCTGGATATTTCGAAGCGTTATCCTAAGTATTGGCTCAATGATCAAGAAGAAGGCGGCAAAAATAAATTTGAGGCAGAATTGCTAGCAGAGCATCTCAAAAGAGCCCGTCTCAATATCAAGCATAGCTACCATAAAATCATCACCAATGATCATGGTAAGGCCCTCGCAGATAACATCCTTAATTTGATGCACAATGACCTCAATGTCATCGTGTACAATTTTATTGACCTGCTTTCGCATTCTCGGACTGAGATGAATATTATCCGAGAACTTGCCCCCAACGAGGCAGCTTATCGTTCGATTTCACGATCTTGGTTAGAGTTTTCTCCCTTGCTTCGTGTATTGAAGACGCTTAGTGAGCGCAATGTCAAGGTCATTCTCACTACAGATCATGGCACCGTTCGCGTCAAGCGACCCATCAAGATCATTGGCGATCGTAATACGACTACCAACTTGCGCTATAAGCAAGGCAAGAATCTCAATTATGACGAAAAGTCTAAAAACCTTTTCACGATCTATCATCCAGAAGATGCCTTTCTCCCTAAGACTAATGTAAGCTCGACTTATGTGTTCTCGATGGAGGATTACTTCTTTGCCTATCCCAATAATTACAACTATTACGTCAATTATTATAAGGATACGTTCCAGCATGGAGGAGTCAGTCTCGAAGAAATGATTGTGCCGATCATTGAATTGAGCCCTAAGTTCAAGAAGTAATTTGATCGAAATAAAATAATGAAGTTGAGCCACGATTTTGCGGCTCAACTTTTTTTATGGACTCAAAACCTCATCATTGTTTTTCAATTGTTGAGAATGAGTAATTTTTCTGAGTAGATGCTGTGGTCAATTTGTAAAACGACTTGATACATACCGCTTGCCAAATCGGCGATATCCCAAGTGATAATAACTGCCTGATTTGTCAAGGATCTTGTCTTTTGGTTTTTGACTACTCTGCCCAATCCATCAACTAGGGATAATGAAAACTGAGACTGCGTCGGAACGCTAAAATGGATGTTGACTGATTCGCTAGTAGGGTTGGGGAAAATCCCCCAAAGCTCTTGTTCTAACTCCTCTAATCCAGTGGACTGGATAACATCAACGGACAAACTTTGCACATTGCTCTCACAACCCTGACTACTTGTGCCAAGAACGCTTACAACCTTTGCTCCTAGACTTGCCCACATTACTGTGATTGAATCAGTGCCTTGGCCGCTCAGTATCTGCCCATTGCTTAGGGTCCATTGATAGCTGATGCCTGTTTGGGGTGATACTGAATAACTACTGATTTGATTCATATAAGCGTTCGGCTCGCCGATAATCGAATCAATTAAGACCTCTTGAACATAAATTTGATGGATTTGCTCTTCCCCACAACTCAAGACAGAACGTAATTGAACACGTAGGTCAATGTCTATGGTAGAATCAGGCATAGAGTTGATAAAAGCTACTCCATCGGGATTAAGGTCTACAAGACTATTGAATCTGAATAACCTAAAACTGGGAGAAAACTGGGAGTCAATCCTGACTACTTCCATGGTATAAGCAGAATCTTTTTGAAACTCAATATTGTGCGCATAAGCATCGAGTTTTAAGATTTGATATGCCTGTGAATCTATTTTCAGTGTATCCGCAAATAGCAGGTTTCCGTTTAAACCAGCTCCTTCTCGGAGATGGAAAGCTACCGTAGGACCTGTCCAGAAGCTACTGTAGTTAACTGAAATGGGCCATATCAAAGTATCTACTCGTGCAGTAGAGTCAGACACGAGAGATTGACCATAATGTTGAGAAATAGGGACTGGAAGACCGGAACTATTGGCAAAAATCCGTTCAGAAGCGAGAAAGTAAATGGTATCTAAGGGATTGGGAATCTGCAATGAAATATCATGCGTACCTACACCGAATACTTGAGGATCAAAAATAGAGTCCTCAACTCCCCCCCAATAAAAACTAGCCTCTGGCTGAATGCTTTTTAAGAGTAGCGGACTACTTTCTAGACATACAGTATCTGGTAACAAAATATCAGGGTAGTCCAAAACTACAATCGTATCAGCAACAAAAGCGAGGCACCCTTCATAAGAGATGTACTGATAACGTACTTCATGTGAACCTGAGCCAAGCTGATCAGGACGAAACAAAGTATCACTGATACCATTGACGGTGAAATAGCTCGTATCACTGTTCCAATAATTGTAATAGTTTAATAATTCCCTAAGATCAATGGCTGGATAGTCTATACAGAAAGGGCTGCTAATTTCAAATTGCTGCCCAAATGTATTAGGGATGCTAGTAAGCGGATCCACGATATTGAAGGTGAAATTGACTGTGTCAGCGCAGATTCCTTCTCGCTCCTTGGTCCAAGTGGCAAAGCAAAAGTATTTACCGTAAAAATTTGCCGAACTAATGCTTGAAGGTAATTGGGGAGTGGTGGAAAGGGAATCAGTAAAAGACCATGTCAGCATATTTTGAGTGCTAGTCAGTGCTACTGTATAGGATTGTCCAGCTGTTTGAGCAATGGCTGTATTGAGCGGGAAATCAAGCCATCTTTGTAGACTATCACTGGCGACTGTCTCCGATTGAGCGTGGAGTAGTGGCCCCGCAGTACCTATGCCTTGGTATATGTCGATACTCAGTGTAGTGGGATTAGCGTTAGCAAGGCGAAAACTAATCTGTTCGATTGAGCGGTTGCTTTTGGCTGCGAATGCCTGCCAAATATTCAGGGTGTCAATCCCAAAGCTATACGTATGAGCTGATTGGAGGGCATCGACCATCAATACGCTATCTCCTAAAGGTGCAGTACCGACATAGCTACAATTATAGGTTCCCGGACCTAATAAGCTAGGCGTTAGGGTATTACCGCTGATACCGGGACCTATAAATATCCCGTTGGGATCACTCCCTTCCAACAAATAGGTCATACTGTCTCCAAGGCACATATCCAATGGGAACTTTACGACCTGAAATGGGTTGGGATCTCTTCGTAGATAATGCCTTTCCATTAAGGCAATGTCATTCATACGATCATTTTGTCCCATAGAAAAATGCTGTGAACAGCTGAGCGGAGAGTAGGACATAAGGTTTTGCACATCAGGCATATATGCATCTCCATTGGCGTCAAGAGCAGTACCCGCATACTGACAAGTTGTTGAAACTGTTGTACTGGGATATGGATCTGCAGGAGTATCACAAACTAAGTCTCCTGTAGTAAGGCAGTTACTGCCATCGACTAATTCGGTTGTGATCGCCCCCCATGTTGACCCTCCAAAAGTATGGATCAACCCAAAGAAATGCCCCAGTTCATGGGCCATTATCTTAGGTGTAATACTGGCAAAGGCCATCCGATTAAATCCTCCTGGATAATATGCGTAAGCGGCATTACCAACATAAGGTTTGACGTAAATATTGATCATGCCTTCCTTATCCATCTGACTTGCAAAGTCTAAAAACAAGGCCGATAAACCGACAGTATTATAGAGTACCGAATCATCCACATAAATCGGAGAACCACACAAGGCCACTGATATCCCACTGGGAATCAAATAGGCATTCGCTTTTTGCACAGCGTCTACCACATAGGGATAAGAAAGTCTACTGAAACTCCTTCCTGTACCATCGGTAACAATGACGACATTGATCAAATAAGCTCCAGAAGCCCCGCTTTTGAGTGCTAACTGAGAACGTGAGAAGCCTTGGCTGATAAAGTCTACATATCCTTCCGGAACCGCATTCGTTTCACAACTTTGAGCGTGAAGATAGGATACATGACTTATGAGTATTAGCAGGACTATGGTAAGCCTGAGGGATAAATGGTACATGAGCTTGATAATAAGAAAGTGATTATTTTAGCAGCACTCGGTGAGCACTACTAAAATAATCACATGAACACACAACTATTACTTTTTGAGATATTATTTACCTAGTCCTGATCAACTTGCCATTAGCGAGCGCTTGACCATTAGCCTGTATCTGATAGAAGTAAACACCTTCTATCCAATCCCCGGTTTCAACGCTGAGTTCTTGGCTGTTATTTACCTCTTTGACCCTTACTGTACGTCCGTGTATATCCACGATTTTGACGGATAGTTTTGCGTATGGCGCATGGTCGATTTTAAAGTTTACCGCTTCGCGGAACGGGTTGGGCCATACATTGACATCGAGACCTGGAATTACTGGCTCGATACTAAAGGCTAAATTGATAGGGACGAAGTCCGACCCGATGCTATGAAATACAGTTGGGGTGATGATAGGAGGATTATAATCAAAATAGATAGCAGCTCGGTTTTCAATCAGCGTACCATCGGGTAGGTCATCTACCAATTGTATTTTGAAACTCACGCTACCATTGGAAGCTGCTTGATTGGCACCTGAGTCTGGTAGCACAATCGGATTGAAACTAAAGCGCAAGACATTGCCTCTGATGATGTCAAAAGTATAGGGATGACTGGCTGCGCCTAACTCTATGCTATTAATATCGAGGCGCGAAGAAAGCGTATCTAGGATGATCACTCTCCTTGCGGTATCATTGCCGGTATTTTGAAAGCGGATCGTATAATCAAGAGGAGTAGTATTGTTGATAAGATGTCCGGGACCATAACCTTTAGGTTGAGCGAGCTTATCGTTGGGGTCGTAGGCGAAAACATTTTCTTGACAAAAAATTGCTTCAGAGGGCACTGAATTGCCGAGATAAAACTGCGTAATGAAGCCCACATTAAAGGTACCGTTCGGCAAGGCCGAGCAACCCTCAAAAAAGGCAATGGCAATCGAATCTCCTAAGTATGAAGGATAATTAGCCTCCTGCATGGCTTCTATGCGATAAGCAGAACCTTGGATTGCGTCTTCTTTGATCCTGATGCTCTCTCCACTATTTAGTTGAAAAGGCGCGATAAAAAAGATCACATCATCTACATAGACCGTATAGTTTTTGCTGACGAGCATATCAGTGCCATGATTTTCTAGGTCAAAGAATACGCTATCATTTTGGCAGCTAGCTTGGGCCGTAATACTCGCTCCTGTCCAAGTACTAATGCCACATACTGTATCTGGAAAGACCTTGGCTTCTACACAATGGGTTGCTCCTAATGTCGTGAGAGTGTCTAGTTGGGCGTAGATTTTAATGTCAAAACATTCTAGGACATCAAGTGTGTCTAAGTCGTAAATCAAGGTCTGCCCATTGACCGAGAGTGGGGGAGGAATCGAACTGTCAAAGCTCAAGGCGGAGTCCAGTTCCACTTCAACCGTAGTATTGGCGGAGTATAAAGTCCCACTATTGCAGGCTTGAACATGAATCTGACTCAGGTTATTGAAAGGAAAAGCAGGGCTACTGACACTAACGGTATTGTAAGGACAGTAGCTTGTGATCTCTAGGGGGATATCAATATCCAAGGTGTCATACCCACTTAAGATAAATGGCTGTGGAGGGCATAGCCAATTAAAATACGGTATGTTATTTTGGGATGAGAGGCTATAGTCTCCTGATTGGACCAAAAACTCATAGTAGCCATTACTATCTGGGACAGTGTGGTACAAAGCCCCAGTGTTTTGATCAGTTAGTTGTAGTACTAGATTGGAGTATAGGACTTCTAGGCTATCTAGGGTGCAATCTGTATTTGTATCGAGAAAAACATTGCCGTTCACTATATTAGTTTCGACTTCTCCTGTAGGGCCGGTGACGATCAGGTAAGAAGGATTATAGCTAGTAGAGGTGGCAATAACATAGCCGCCTGTAATAGTAGGAGCAACACTTACTCCACTTTGAGTGAAGCTATTGCTGCCTGCGTTATGGTCTTTATAATTGCTAGCCCACTCGGTATTACCTAGACTATCCGTTTTGATAAGGTGGATAGAAGCTCCGAGATCAAGTGATCTTCCTGTCATGACAAAACCACCATCTGGGCTGGCCATGATTGCTTTGGGAGATTCTTGATATTGAGTACTATAGTGGTTGATAAGTTTAAAGTCTCCTTGACTGTCAAAGAGCGCTAAAGCAGATTGCTGTTGTCCGCCTAAAGTGTCATTTTCTGTGATGGCAAACCCATAGTCCCCTGTAGGAGACAAAGCCATATCATAAACCAGAAAGTGTTCAGCATGCACACCATGTTGCTTATACCACAGTTGATTACCTAAGCTATCAAAGTGTCTGAGATATATCCGGAATTCATTGGATTGAATATTGACGGTATCCTCGTCTACCCAGCCCCCAATTGTATATCCACCATCTGGAGTGTTTACTATTGCTGCCATGCTTGCTCGATAAGTCCCTGGCCAACTCCTAGTCCATACACTATCGCCTTGGGCGTCAACCTTATAGATGAAATATTCTACCCCATTGGTTTTTTCGCCACAAAATACGAATCCTCCATCAGCCGCTGGAGTAATATCGCCTGCCAAATTGATCCTATAGTCTAAGAGGTGGGTTTTGGACCATAAGACATTGCCAGAAGCATTAGTCTTGATCAAGATTATATTGATTGTGTCTGCATTATTAGGCCAACCATCTATGATTTGATTTCCCATCACAAGGTAGCCTCCATCTGAAGTCTGCCAGACTCTATGTGCTCGGTAATCTAAAGAGTCAAGTGGGGCTTGGTCAAAGGTTTGCGTCCATTGGAGATCACCAACCGCATCAGTCTTATGCAAGAACATTTTGTGGTAAGCAGCGATTTGGCCAGGTGTATAATCTTGGCCACCGCCCAAAGCGATGTAGCCGCCATCAATGGTTTGATGAGCGTCTGTATAGGCTTCTCCCGAAAAGCCTTCGGTATAAGTACGCATAAACTGAGCCTGCAATGAGTGCGGGATCAAGCCCAAAAAAAGACTGCAAAAGGAAATAAGTATCAATCGTGTCATAATGGTAGGTTTTGCATTTGTACCCAAATTATCACTTATGATCGACCAGAAAGAGAACACTTTCACTTGATTGTTAGAAAAAAATAGCTGAAATAGCTTTCCGTTATGTACCAATCGAAACTGATTTCTCTTTTTCAAAGGCTGGATAAAAAAGAGCACCGACAATTCAAAAAATGGTTGCAATCCCCTTTGCATTTGTCTCATGTAGATGTGGCACAACTATTTGATTTTCTGTATAGTAGGAATGAATTATCCGTTACTGCTGTCCGTAAATCAAAAGCATGGAAGTACGTTTATAGTACTAAAGAGTATGATGATAATCGTATGCGATCCCTGATACATCTTGCTTGGGAATGTTTGCGAGATTTTGTTGGATTTTTTCGACTGAATGAAGATGAGTTCTTATATCAATTTAGCTTGTCTCAAGCATTATTGGATAAGGAGTTGGAGCCTTTGGCTGCCAAAGGTATCCAGCGGATGCATAATATTTTGTCCGAATCTCCAATCGAAGATGCGACTTTTTTTCAGCAACGCTTTCAATTAGAATTGATAAAGTTTGAGCGTTCTGGGACCCAGAAACGTACGGAGACCAATAATCTAGAGCAACTCTTCGAGAACGGTGCGATCCATTTTATGTATCAGAGCTTGCGTTATGCTTGCAATGCCCGTTCTCACGCCAATATATCCTCAAACAGTTATCAGATTCCCTTATTAGACGCAGTCTTGGAGTGGATACGTTCGCGTGAAGACGCTTATCCGCCGACTTTGCTGATCTACTTTTACACTTATCAATCCTTGGTCCAGTATGATGAAGCGATATTTGTAAAACTCAAGCAAGCTTTCTTTGCCCATCATCATCTTTTACCGCTCGCGGAACGCCAAGAAGTATTATTGATGACGATCAATGTCTGTATCAAAGGGCTTAACACGGGACAAGCAAACTTTGCCCAAGAGGCCTTCGAACTATATCAGCAAGGGCTCGAAAGCGGTATGTTACTAAACAAAGGTTTGCTTAGCCGCTTTGATTATAAAAACATTGTATCTATTGGCTTGATTTTGAGGAACTTCTCATGGGTAGCCGATTTCATCGAACGATATACTTCGGTACTAGAAGCTGAGTTTCGAGAAACCTATCGAGATTTCAATCTTGCCAAACTGGCCTTTACCCAAGGTAATTATCGTCAAGCGAAAGTCTTGTTCACCAAAGTAGAATATGATGATGTATTTTTTAACCTTAGTGCTAAGATGATGCTGCTCAAAATATACTACGAAGAGCGCGAGTTAGCTTCATTAGAAGCGCTCTTAGAGAGCTTTAGTCGTTATTTACAACGTAAATCCTCTCTAGGTTATCATAAAGAAATCTATCAGAATATCTTGAACCTTGTAAAACGTTTACTCAAACTACCTCCGGGAGATATCAAGGCTCGTGAACAGTTGAGAATCAGCATAGAGCAGACCCAACCGCTCTCCGAACGCAAGTGGCTGCTAGCACAGCTTGCCATTAGCTAAGGGACGATAGAAGTGGAAATTCCATTGGACTCTGGTAATCAGGGTAAAACTTCCTAAATTAGCGGGGCAAATACGCACCTGATGCCCCAACAGATTCTTCACAGCAGTACACCAGCTGATCTTGAACCCGTAGCACGAAAGCTTTTAGACGCTTGTAAAACTGCGAGAATTTTTGCATTTTTTGGTAAGCTGGGAGCTGGAAAAACTGCCTTGATTCAACACATCTGTAAGCTGTTGGGCGTGAAGGAAGCGGTTACTAGTCCTACCTTCAATTTGGTCAACGAATACCGCGGCGAATCATCCATGATCTACCATTTTGATTTTTATCGCATACGTTCTGAAGTGGAAGCTTATGATCTTGGGGCCGATGAATACTTCGACTCCGGTGAGTACGTATTGATAGAGTGGCCAGAACGGATTCCTACCTTATTACCGACTGATGCGGTAGAGGTGAGATTGAGTGTCAACGAAGATAAGAGCAGGCAAATCACCTTAAGCTACTAACTAACCCATGGCCAAGATTGATCTCTCAATGGATGGAGGACAAGTTTTCCCCGGATATCCGACTACTTTTGCTATTCCTCAGGAAATGGCCCTGCGGACCAGCAAAGCCAAAAAAAGTTTGCGGATAGGCTTACCAAAAGAGACCCTACATCAAGAGACGCGTGTCGCGATTGCTCCAGCCACAGTGGGAGTATTGGTTGCTAATGGTCATCAAGTATTTATTGAACATGATGCTGGCTTAGGCGCCCGTTTTACGGATAAAGACTATTCTGAAGCAGGTGGGATTGTTTGTTATAAAGTAGAAGATGTCTTTAAGCAAGCAGATATCATTGTCAAGGTTTCGCCTTTGTCCCATGATGAGTTGGCTTTACTCCGAGATCACCAGACGATTATCTCGGCAGTCAATCTTGGTTCACTTTCGCCAGACTATCTCAATGTCCTGATCAAAAAGAATATTACTGCGCTTGGTTTCGAGTTTTACCGTAGTGGCGATGGTTCATTACCTTTGGTACAAATGATGAGTGAAATCGCAGGGGTAAGTTCTATACATATCGCTTCTGAGTTGCTTACTGGTCAAAACGATGGGCAGGGCATTCTATTAGGGGGCGTAACGGGTATTCCTCCCGCCGAAATTACGATTATCGGTGCTGGTACCGTAGGCTTTAATGCGGCTCAGACTGCGATGGGTATGGGAGCACGCGTTCGGATATTAGACGAAGAAATCTACAAACTCCGCCGTATTGAAAAAGAGCTTGGCGTCAATGTTTACACTT
Organism: Bacteroidia bacterium; assembly: GCA_045106675.1. GTDB lineage: Bacteria > Bacteroidota > Bacteroidia > J057 > J057 > JBCAWW01. The sequence goes on along the minus strand of JBGCFA010000415.1, from coordinate 20,166 downwards.
CTGTAGCTCAAGGTAACTATGTGTTTGATGCAGTTACATCCTCAGACGTGGTGATCGGAGCGGCTTTTCATGATGGTCAACGTGCTCCTATGGTAGTTACTGAAAATATGGTGCAGCAGATGAAGGCTGGCTCAGTAATCATTGATGTGGCGATAGATCAAGGTGGGTGTATCGAGACGAGTAGGCCCACTTCACATGACAATCCTACTTTTATTCAGCATGGAGTGATACATTATTGTGTGCCTAATATTGCTTCTCGGGTTTCCCGAACGGCATCCATCGCTATGAGTAATATACTCGGTCCAATGTTGATCAAGATTGGCGACAATGGTGGCTTAGAGCATTTGATGCGGTTCAATTATGGACTGAAACAAGGAGTCTATATTTATCGAAGACATTTAACCAAAAAGAAGCTAGCGAGTCTCTTTGGTATGACGATGAACTACCGAGATATCGAATTATTGATTGCAACGATGTAAGATATTTAGCGCAACGTTTCTGACTTGCGGTAGTCTTTATGTTACTTATCGCAAATCAATGCGTCAAAATATAAAACTAAACCTCGTTGAATATGCAACTTCTCCAATTGTTAAAAAGAAACTTTTCTCTTCTTCTTTTTCTTGCGCTATGCCTTTCGTTTACTCAAACTTCGGCTCAAGAAGTGACAGAAGGCCAAAGAGAGTTCATGAAAAAATCTACGGCTAATGGCCTTACCATTGTGGTTGAAGGAGAACTTAAAAACGTAGATCATGTCATGAATGAGTTGGTCAATCGTGGAACAGGTGTCCGTGGGAAAAATGCTAAAGGCTTTAGATTGCACCCAAATGCACGTTTTGCCGAGATTTCTAACGCGACTATGGATGTTTATTACAATGTAGAACGCGCCTCTAAGACTACGCCACCCCAAACAAGAGTTACTGTTTTTCTTTCATCAGGTAACGATAACTTTATGGATTCGGGCACGCATCCAGATGAGATTGCCAATGCTACTAGTTTTCTTGAAAATCTACAATATGAGATTACCAAATATGAGCTAGCCCTTTCTGTAGAGGCACAAGAGAAGTTGATCGAAAAGGAAATCAAGAATCACGATAAAATGGTAGGCGATTCGATCTCATTACAGCAGAAACTGGCTGAAACGGTCGAAAGTATCGAAAACAATAAGGTTGCTAGAGCCAATCAGTTGGTGAAAATAGAAGAAGAGCGTCAGCGTCTAATCAATATTCAACAGACCTTAGCGCGTATTGAGCAGCACGGTTTAGAGGCTTTGGAGGACGAAAGCGTTGAGTCTATGGAAAAAGAAATGGAGAACGTCTCTCGTCAACCTACCGAAGAGAGCATCCCCGTAAAAGATGAAGGGAATGAAGAAGATGACAATAATTAAGCATTAGACTAGGGCTTGAAACCCCTGAAATTGCTTCATTTAATACCGTCTCGTTAAACTAGGGTTTGCGAGACGGTGTTTTTTTGAAGTTATGCTAGGCCGCGGATTGTGTTTCTTTACGTTAGGAATAGTAACTAACTTGGCTTACTAAATTTTGACACCTCATTGTTTGAGGACAGTACGTATCATTGTATTGTGAAGAAAATATTGATCATAATCGGGCTGCTTGGATGTATATCCTCTGCTAATGCCCAAATCGGGGGACGTAATGTCTATGACTTTCTCAATCTTACTCCTACGGGAAGATTGGTCGCTTTGGGAGGCGTAAATGTCTCTACCATGGACGATGACCCAAATCAAGCTGCGCAAAATCCTGCTCTCCTCAATGACTCGATGCATAATCATCTGTCATTGTCCTTTTCCAATTATTTGGCAGGAATTGTCTATGGTTATACCAGCTATGCTTATCACAAAGAAGGGATCGGAACGTTCCACGCAGGGGTCCAATATGTGAACTATGGCAAAATGATAGAGGCTGATCCCTTTGGTAATATCACTGGAGAGTTTGGTGCTGGAGAAGTCGCTGTAATACTCGGCTATGGTAGCTCTTGGAAGCAACTTTCTTTTGGAGCAAACTGGAAGTTTATTAGCTCTACGATTGCCCCAGGCTATAACTCTACGGGTATTGCAATAGACTTGGGAGGGGCTTATCGCTCAAAGGACAAGTTGTTCTCCGCAGGAGTAACGGTAAGAAACCTTGGGGCACAGCTGAGTACCTATGCAGCAGGCGGTGTTCGTGAACCGCTGCCTTTTGAAGTTATCGCTGGAATTTCTCAGAAGCTTCGATATATGCCGTTGCGCTTTTCGATCACCGCGACTAATCTTGATATACCTCGATTGATCTATAAAGATCCTAATCCAGAGCAACAATTTGATCTCGCTGGAAACCCAATCGATCCTCCTAATCAGACTGTGGATCTCATATTTAGACATTTTGTCTTTGGAGGAGAATTTTTGTTAGGTAAGGCTTTACGTATCAGAGGTGGTTATAATCATCTCCGTCGTCAAGAGCTGCGCTCTGCCAATCGTGCTGGGATGACGGGTTTTTCATTAGGAGCGGGTATCAGAATCAGCCGTCTGGCTTTTGATTATGGTTTTGCTAGTTATGGAGCCAACAATCTTCAAACTCATCAGTTTAGCTTAACTTATAAGCTTGGTGCATCTTCAGCCCCAATTACCCCTTAAATAGGGTTTAGACCCTGAACTGACTAATTATGCTCACCATACTGTATCTGGTTTTCATAGGGTTTTGTTTGTTATGGTTTTTGTTTGCCAACCGTAAAGAGCTGCCCTTATTGGTGGCCACCCATGCGATATTGCAGTATGCCTTTACTTTGGTCTCGTGGTTTTTTCAGCTTAATTATGCCCTTTCCGCGCTTTTGTTGGTGTTCTTAATGATCACTGCCCTGCTCTTGATATGGGCCCGGAATTTGAATTTTTCGAAAGAGTTGATCAGCATCCGACTGTTTTTCTCGATGCTACAATGGGTATTAGTCTTTGCTGTGGGCATCTTTATTTTAGCAAAATCTCCTTTTCAGTACATCGTCCCATCTGCTAGTTGGCATGGCCATATCCCTGCTCACCAATTATCTGTTCATCCAGTGATCAAAATGGGCGGCAACATCATGCTTTTTACTACCTTTTTTCATTTGATCTTACATTGGGGGCAGCGTTGGAATATTAAGAAATCCTTAATTGACCTTGGACCGATTGCAATATACCTGATTGCAATTGCCTGGCTAAGGTTCTATCAAACCGCCAATCTTACCCATCCCTTCTCATAGTAATTTGCTATTTGCGAATCGCTTTCTGAGACATTACTTTTGTTTTTGCTCTTTAATACAAGACAAACGCATCCTTTCCACACTGGGGTTTTGAAATTTATTGGTTAGTTCTTTGTAGATGCTAGTTGTAGTCTATACAAAGAGGCGTCATTTTGAGTATTGGGTTTCCAATTAATTCGATTTGGTTTAAATCTCGAATAGAGATAGAATTATTTCGTTGAAAAAACGTTCATCATACGTCTACCAAAATTATTTAATCCACCACGTGCGAGGGATCTACACTGAAATACTTATGTTTCATTCGAAGTTTTCGTTTGGCCTCCTGCTTGCTAGTTTGCTTTTCCCATTTGCACTACAAGCTCAGGCTCCTGTTGCCGCTTTTTCGGCTGACACTATGATTGGCTGTGCGCCATTTCCACTGGTTGTCAATTTTCAAGACCAAAGTACCAATACGCCTACTTCTTGGCTTTGGACCTTTGGCGATGCTAATGGGAGTAGCAGTACGCTACAAAATCCGGCTTTTGTGTATAGTACCCCTGGTTGCTATACCGTAAGCCTAACCGCAACTAATGCGAGTGGATCTAATACTTCAACGCAGAGTTGCTTTATTGAGATCTTTGCTCAACCCTTGCCTGATTTTACCGTTGACTTTCCGATTGGTTGTGCCCCATTAACGGTGAATTTTACCGATATATCAGTGGCGAATGCTGCAGGTATTGTCGATTGGACTTGGACGCTCACCTCAAACAATATTCCTTTGACGGGGCCTAATCCAAGTTTTTCTTTTCCTACAACCGACACAACGGGAGTGATTTTGACCGTGACTAATACTAACGGTTGTCAAAACACCATTGTGGTTCCGGATGTCGTACAAGTATTGGCGCCATCGCAAGCTGATTTTTCAGCGGATGTTACCTTCTCTTGTAACCCGCCACTGACTGTGAACTTCACCAACAATAGTCAGGTCAATGCTGCGCAGAACGTACAATATAATTGGAGTTTTCCCGGTGGTACTGTTGCAGGTGGTGGTAACACCTTTACTGGCACAACACCTCCTCCAGTTACTTATAATGCAGATGGTCAGTATGATGTAACGCTAATTGTGAGCTCTTCCAATTCTTGTAACGATACTCTCACTCTGACTGATTTGATTGGTATTGGAGGGGTTACGGCTGATTTCTCGGTTAGTGCCACTCAAGTTTGTGTTGGAGACGTAGTTACTTTTACCTCCTTATCCACAGGAGGTATTACCAATTTAGAATGGGAAGTTGATGGTAACCCTGGTGTAGATGGTACTACTCCTACTTTCAATTTTACTTATGCTACCCCTGGCACATACTCGATAACACTAGCTGCCAATAACCCTGTTTGTGGGGATACGATTACTAGAACTAACTTTATCACTGTAGTCGGTTCTCCGATTTCTGACTTCACCGTCGATAGGACAGTCGATTGCCAAGATGGACTACCCTTTACTTTTACAGACCAATCTACTGGAGTAACCACATGGGCTTGGGACTTTGGGGATGCCACTCCGATATCAAACGCACAAAACCCGGTGCATACTTTCCCTGGCTTTGGTACCTTTAATGTCTGTCTTACTGTAACCAATGCAAGTAATTGTACAGATGTGTTTTGTCAAAGCATTACGATTGAAGCTCCCGTTGGTAACTTCTCTACTAATCCTGATGAGGGTTGTGTACCACTTAATGTCAACTTTCAAGATAACTCAGTCTCGGCCTCGGATCCTATCGTTTCGTGGCAATGGGACTTCGGTAGTGCCGCTAACGCAACGCCTCCTACTTCCAATGCTCAAAATCCTAGTACTACCTACAATGCGCCAGGATTATTTGATGTGACGCTTATTATCGTTACCCAAGGGGGATGTACCGATACCGTATTTAGAAACAATATCATTGAAGTTGGCTTACCGCCTCAAGTTGATTTTACTTCTTCTAAGGATACCGTCTGTATCAATGAAGATATTACCTTTTCAAGTACTTTTACTGATCCTGACTGGCAGTACTTCTGGGATTTTCAATACGAAGACCCTGGTAATTTCTCTGCCAATGCAGATACCGCAACTACGACTTATGCTGACACAGGATACTTTGCAGTGGCCTTAGTTATATTAAATCAAGGCTGTAGAGATACCTTGGTCATTGACAGCATGGTATATGTCAATCCGCCAGACGCACGTTTCTTTCCTAGTGATATAGCTGTATGTTTTCCACCTCAGACGATTTCATTTGCTGATTCCTCAATTGGGCCAGTTGATGTCTATGAGTGGTATATCAATGGTAACTTATATTCTAATCAAGGTACACCACCAGATTTTACCATTCCATCCGTTGGAGATTACTTGATAACACAAGTCGTCAAAGACACGAGTGCAATGTGTAGTGATACGGCAACTGTGGTTGTCAGTGCTGGGGGACCTGTGGCTGACTTTACAGGTAATAACCTTGCGGGTTGTCGGCCTAATCTAGTAACTTTTCAGAATAACTCTCAAAACTTCAGCTTTGCAAGTTGGACTTTTGATCTAGACAATGGAGGCCCAAATTCTTCAAGTATCGGTCCGATATTTACTTATCAAGATACTGGTTCTTATACGGTCAGATTGCAGGTGGCTGATAACCTCGGTTGTCGAGACACAATGATTATTTCAGACTACATTGAGGTATATGGCACCTATCCCAATTTTGGAGTTTCTCCCAATGGAGGATGTCCTCCTCTAGCGGTTACTTTCTCTGATAGTACTATCACGAGTAGTTTATCTACTGCAGTTAGCTGGTCTTGGGACTTTGGTGATGGCTCTCCTGTTTCAAATGTCCAAAACCCAACACACGTTTATATTTCTGCTGGCGCTTTTGATGTCACCCTGGCAGTAACGGATAATCAAGGTTGTAGTGATACGATCACGATTCCTTCAGCAGTGATTGTTACACAACCGCTAGTTGATTTTGTGGTTGACGATGATACAACTTGCGCAGGTAATGATCTAACCTTTACGAGTACCACTGTTGGAGTTGGACCTCTAACTTATCTTTGGGACTTTGGAGATGGCGGTACTGACACCAATGCTGTTGCCATCCATGCTTATGCCGATACGGGGAGTTATCATGTGAGCTTGATCGTTACGGATGTCAATGGTTGTTCTGATACTTTGCTCCGCAATGACTTTATCTATATTGAATTTTTCCAAGCCGGATTCTCCGGAACGCCACGTATTGGAGTTTGTCCCCCATTGACTACCGTCTTTACCGATACTACGATTGGTAATGTAGGAGCATGGCAATGGGACTTTGGAACTGGAATTAACTTCAGTAATATCCAAAATCCCCAGAATGTTTATTTCACTCCGGGTACTTTTGATGTAAGTCTCATTGCGACCCACATAGATGGTTGTCGAGATACCGTAAGTGTGCAGGATTACATTCAACTCAATGGGCCTTATGGAAGTTTTGTAGTACAGCCACCTAATGCCTGTCTGGGCGATACTGTCTGTGTCGAAGCAATCCTAACGGATACTGATGTCGCTTTGGTTGACTGGAAAGATGGTAATACAGCCGTCTTTGGAGCCCTTTCTGGTGTTCAAGATACTGTTACCTCCTGCTTGGTGTATAACAATCCCGGCAAATATTTCCCTGAAATGGTACTGACTGACAACAACGGATGTCAAACCACTATTAGTTCTCCAGACAGTACGCAAATATATGTCTTGCCACAGGCTCAGATTTCGCCTTTGGACTCTACAGGTTGTTTGCCTTTTCAAGTTCCATTTGTCGATACGTCTATTCCGGGTGATTCCGTTATCAATAATTGGACTTGGATTTTTGGGGATGGGGATTCTGCCTTTATCCAAGACCCGATCCATACCTTTACCTTAGATAGCACCTTTACGATCACGCTCGCGGTTGAAGATATCAACGGTTGTGTCGATACTGCCACAACTTCCTTGATTTCATATGAAGGGACCATTGGTGATTTTACCGCTTCCGATACTACTGGTTGTGCACCATTTGCCGTAACTTTTAATGATGGTAGTTCTAATCTGCCTCCAATTAGCTATACTTGGATTTTTGGCGATGGAGATACTTTGATTGGTCCAAGTAACCCTACCCATACTTATACCAATGATGGAACCTTTGATGTTACCCTCATTGTATCTGATAATCTTGGGTGTTCCGACACAGTCGTCAAACAACAATATATCGTCCTTAATCATCCAACCGCGATTGTTTATGCAGACACCGTATTTGGTTGTAATCCTGTCAACCTGACCTTCTTCGCCGATAGTACAGTCCTTGATAGTAATAGGACGATCGTGCAATATGAGTGGTGTCTGGTTAATATCAACACTGGTGGCGTTGTCTGTAATACTTCCACCGTTGATAGCCTCGTGGAGAGTTTTACCATCGGAGGGGATTATGCGATGATCTTAACTGTTACCGATAGTGAGGGCTGTTCTGATGTTTCGGATTCCCTTACGGTAACGATCAATACTCGTGTTACGCCTGATCCTATCGAGATGCGTAATGTAACGGTAGTAGATGACAATAGTGCAGAGATTCTCTGGGGAGCTTATCCTGGTAATGACTTCGTCGAATACGCAGTTTATCGTACTAGCGGACCGGGAGCGCCATTATTGATTGCTACCATTACTGATCAGTTGGCGGTAACTTATTTAGATAGTGATCCCAGTCTCAATTTTAGGGACCAATCATACTGTTACAAGGTATTGGTGCAAAACAATTGCTTAGAGTACTCTCTACTCAATCTTACGGAAGAACATTGTACCATCGATCTTGAAGTAGATTCAGGCACCGATGCATTGATATTGAATTGGTCAGCCTACGTTGGCTATCCGGTTTCAACCTATGAGATTTACCGTGCCAACGACTATGATCCAGCAAATATTACCCAGATCGGAGCGGTACCTGGGAATGTATTGACTTATACAGATTTAGAGACATTCTGCTCTGATTCGATTGGATATCGTATCCGTGCTATTGGTACAGACGTAGACGAACGCTCTTTCTCAGATCTAGACGCCAATGCACCCTTCCACCCATTGCCGACAGAGTCTTCTCATATCTTGACTACCACCGTCGTGATGGATACCTTCATTGATGTTTCTTGGACAGATTATGGTGGGTATCGTCCAAGTGAATACTATTTAGAACGTTCGATTGATGGTATTACGCGGGATTCATTGACTACTACGCCATTGACCGAGACGAGCTATCAGGACAATGATGTCGCCGTAAATGAGATGTCTTATTACTATCGTGTATTCGCTTTAGATGAGTGTGGTGATATTTCCATCTTGGGTCGATTAGGTAAGTCTATTTTGCTGAGTGCGGCTATAGACCCTTCTGGTAAAGTGCCTGTATTGATTTGGTCTGAGTATGAAGAGTGGCTCAATGGCGTCAGAAATTATCAGATTGAAATCTTCAATGACCAGACAGGCGCTTGGGAAGTGGTTGGTCAGACAGGAGCTGGTACGAGAAACTTTGAAGACGAGGTTTCTACGCTATTCCAATCTACCTACTGTTACCGCATTAGAGCCTTTGAAACTGGTAACTTTGCGCAGGAAGCAGTTTCCAATGAAGTCTGTGTAACCTTTGGACCAGTGGTATTTACTCCTAATGCCTTTACCCCCAACAACGATGGGCGTAATGATGAATTTAGGGTCTTTGCTCCTAATGCTCGGGTCGGTGAGCTGACAATCTACAATCGCTGGGGAGAAGTACTTTTCCGCTCGGCAGATCTTACTCAAGGCTGGGATGGTACGTATAAAGGCAGCCCAGTAGCTGAAGGGGTATATGTCTTTGTCGTAACTGGAGTGGGGGAGGACAACACCGAATTCAATCGTACTGGTACAGTAACCCTGTATCGCTAGAAAAAATATGCATAGAGGGGCAAAAAATCAATTTTTTTGTCCCTCTGCCTTTGTAGATCACAGACTAATCTATATATTTGCAATCCGTATTTATGGTGGTTATAGCTCAGGTGGTTAGAGCACCAGATTGTGATTCTGGGGGTCGTGGGTTCGAGTCCCATTAGCCACCCACCAAAAGAAGAGGCACTGTTTTAGCAGTGTCTCTTTTGTCTTGAATAAATAGCATGGCTGACCTCAAGAATTTACCCTTCTTGCTCGATTTACTGGATGATGAATCAGAAGTGGTACGCACGGAGGTACGGCAAGCGCTCAAAAAATTAGGTCCAGTTTACAAAACTGCTATTGCACCCCTTTGGTTAGAAATGGGAGAGGTGCAAAAACATCAATTAGAACTCATCTGGCAGGAAATAAAGCATGAGACATTTGAAGTCTACTGGGACCAATGGCTAGAAGAGGAAGATGACTCGCTTGCTCTTGAAAACGCTTTATACGCGCTCGCCATCCTCGAATCTCGAATCGAAGAGCCTGATATGAGAACTTTACTGGATGATCTGGCGGAAGAGTTTCAAGTGATGAGTCTCCAGCAAGAAGTCCCTTATTTGATGCGCTTTCTGTTTAGAACTAAAGACTATCGTTCTCCGAAGAAGGAGTACTACCACCCTCGCAATAGCAATCTCGTCCAAGTGATATTGCAAAAAGAAGGTCTGCAAATCAGTCTTTCATGCCTCGCGATTTTAGTTGGGCGCAGATTAGGCATCAAAATCAATGGTTTCAATATGCCCGGACACTTTATGGTGATGGCTGATACCAAAGAAGGGACCCGAGTGTTTGATGTGTTCAATCAAGGAGTGGCCCTGCATCCCAAAAGCGTCGAACAGCTCTCTAAAGCCATGGAAATGCCGGGCTCTGCATTGGATCGCCTAAAAGCTAATACCCATGAGATAGTGTTGCGTGTATTGCGCAATATCATCAAAGCACACGAACGCAAAGGCAATGCCGAATCCGCTCGCCGATACAAGCATCATTTTGACATCTTACTCCATAAGATTAAAGAAATGGACATCTAGTTCGCCCTAAGGCATGGCGATTACGACCACTGTATCGCAAGCCAACTCTGTTTTCAACCAACGCGCCATTTGTTGCTCCTTTACTCTTTTTTCGGACGCTCTTAGCGAACGCTTCCACTTGGCCAATACCGTCAAGATCGTATCTGATTTCTCCCCAAAAGCGGTTTGTTGCATCTCTCCCAATGAGAAATTTTCCAATTCTGGATAGAGGCTCTTTACCTGCGGTACTAATTCTGCCCAATTGGTAGGAGGCTTTTCTTGCACGATTTCTTTGCTTTTTAGGCTGTCCATCTGAGCCTGTAATTTCTCTATTTGAGGCTGCATAGCCCTTTGTGTCTCTAGTGTGGTACGAGAGGTCAGGCTTTGCTCGTCAATACTTTCTGGGCTTTGGAGGATCGTGAGACGGGTGTCTTCTAGTTGGAAATTTCTGAGGGAGGCTTCCAGCCGAACGATAGAGTCCTCTGCGATAGCTGGACCGACTATTGCAATCGTCAGGGCACAGATACTATCTCCTTGCATCACATAATCGTAATTGCTCACCCGATGCTTTTGGTCCACAATCTTTCGCTCGATAAAGTTCTCTATATGCGTTCTGCGACGCAGGCTCTGGATGCTTTTGACCATAAACCCAAAACTCGGTATGATCAAAAGCAATACAAATAAGGACATAAAAGTAGTGGTTCTCCTACGAGTCTTCTCGTCCACAAAATCGATATAGGGAAAGCGTAAAAAGCGCGCGATGAGGTAAGTCGAAAGCGCTATAAATACGGAGTTGATAAAGAATAGATAAAATGCACCCGCAAAAATATCCCACTCACCCTTCGCCAAACCATAACCCGTTACACAAAGTGGAGGCATCAAAGCTGTCGCAATTGCTACGCCCGGTATCGCATTGGTGATTTCCTTTCGAGACACGGCCACAATCCCCGCAATTCCCCCAAATATCGCTACCAATACATCTAAGGTGTCAGGCTTAGTCCTTGATAAAATTTCTTCTGTTGCTGCTCCCAATGGAGTCGCCAAAAAGTAAAGCGTACTCACCAAGATCGAAGCGATCATCGCGATGGCAAAGTTTTTCAAGGAAAGAACCAAATATTCCCGATCATTGATACCCATCGAAAGTCCAATGCCTAAAATCGGCGACATCAAGGGAGATATAAGCATGGCTCCAATGATGACGGCTGAAGAGTTTCGATCCAAGCCAATAGAGGCTAACATGGCTGCACAAGCCAAAATCCAGACATTATACCCGCGAATTTCTACTCCTTTGCGGATGCTATCGATCGTCTTTTTGATATCGGTTGTATCTCTGAGATTGACGATGCGATAGAGGATATCAGTAAGTTCTTCCCAAGCTTGCCGCCAAACGCTTTTTTTGATTTGAATCGGCTGAGGAGTATCTGGGATATCTGGTGTGCTTTCCTTAATCATAAGATTCTAGTTCTGTCAATATTGCCTCCCAAGCAGCGATTTTGGTTTCTAATTCGCTTTGAGTCTCCTGGTACTCCTTTTGGACGGCTTGAAGTTGGTCAAAGTCAGATGCTACGGCAGGTTCTGCCATTTTTAGCTCTAGCTCAACTAGTTTTTGTTCGAGACTTTCGATACTGGCTTCTGCGCTCTCTTGATCCCTTTGCAACTTTTTGATGCGATTTTTGCGCTGTTTTTGTTCATTATAGGATAGAGTAGGGGTATCGGAGGCTTTTTCGGTTTTCTCCGCTATTCGCGGAACGCTTGGCTCTGGTGCATCACTTGCTTGCAAAGCTGCTTCTTGGCGTGCTTTCCATTCGTTAAACTCAGTATAGCTACCGGGATACTCTTTGACTTGGTGATCTTCGATATACCAAATCTTATTGCTGACTTGTTCCAAAAAGTAGCGATCGTGAGAGACCAATACATAAGTTCCTTCATAAGCATTGAGAGCTTCTACAAGGATTTGTATGCTTTGGATATCTAAGTGGTTGGTAGGCTCATCCAACAGTAGGAAGTTGGCTTCTGAGACGAGGGTTTTTGCAAGAGCGACCCGAGACTTTTCTCCCCCTGACAATACTGTTATTTTCTTGTCTACATCCTCACCACTAAACATAAAGGACCCCAACAAACTGCGTATTTCTGTATCTGTACGATCTTTGACGGTTTCTTCTAGCTCTTCAAGGATACTGTTTTTTAGATTGAGTGCTTCTAATTGGTGCTGCGCAAAGAAGGATTCCTGTACTTGATGTCCCGCTTCTTTATTTCCTTCAAAAGGTTCCGTTCCTGCAAGGATTCTTAATAAGGTTGACTTACCCAATCCATTTGCACCAATCAGACCTATCTTATCCCCGCGCATCACCGTGGCGGTGGTATTGTCAAGGATAAGCTTTTCACCATAAGCTTTATGGATATCCTTGAGTCGTAATACTTCCTTGCCTGAACGCACTTTCATAGTGAAACGTATGTTCAAGCCCATTGTCTCTTCTTCGGGCGCTTGCAGACGCTCTATTTTTTCAAGCTGCTTGATCTTACTTTGTACTTGCCTAGCTTTAGAGGCTTTGTAGCGAAAGCGGTTTATAAAGCGTTCCTGCTCTGTAAAATAGCGTTGTTGGTTTTCGTACTCCTTTATATGTTGCTCTTGGCGAAGCGCCTTTTCTTTAAGGAAGTATGCATAGTTCCCATTATATATCTGCAATTGGTGAAAACTGATCTCAACGATTTTTTGTGCCATACGATCTATAAAGAAACGATCGTGCGAGACAATAATAGTGGTTCCCTTGAAAGTGCGTAGATAGTTTTCTAGCCATTGGATCGAAGGTAAGTCCAAGTGGTTAGTAGGCTCATCCAGTAGTAAGATATCTGGCTCCATCAATAGCATCTTGGCTAAGAGGACTCTCATTCGCCATCCTCCGGAGAACGTTAGGTAGGGAAGCTTTTGCTCTGATGGACTAAATCCTAGTCCTGTTAGAGTGCCATGAACTTTGGAGTCCACCAATTTACCTTCTCTGGTCTCAAAGAGTTCTTGCTTTTGGCTCAACTCATTGAGTAATGTTTCATTGGTTTCCCCTGCCTCCATACGCGCTAGTAGGGCTTCAATTTCTTCACCGAGCTTTAGAACTGGTGCAAAGGCATCTCTGGCTACATCATCAACAGGACGCTCTGTTTCATATGAAAGTAGGTCCTGATTAAAGAAGGCCACTTTAAGGCCGCCGGCTCTGTGGATATTACCTTCGGTCGGATCCACATCTCCCGAGATCATCCGTAGCAAAGTAGATTTGCCAGCTCCATTGCGCCCGATCAAACCGATCCTTTCTCCGGGCAAAAATTGGTAGCTAGCATTTTTTAGTAGCCAGCGGCCACTAAATTCGATTCCTATATTTTCAAGATTCAGCAAAATGTAGAGACTTGTCAGTGAAAGCCAAAAATAGCAGCAATTCAGCTAATATTTCCGGTCATTTAGCTTATGCTATTGGCATTGAGGGTGAAAAAGCGAAAAAAAACACAAACTATTTTAGTTTTTTACTAAATTTTTTATAGTTTGCTAAAAATTAACTCAAACTGCTAATTCATTTAGTTAATTGTAAATCTAATCCTGCCTGTCATGAGCGATAAAGACAAACTGGTTATCGGTAAAAATCTAAAATATCTGCGTAAGCTCAAAGGTTTGACGCAGCAGGAACTTGCTAATCACCTTGAAATTCGTCGATCTTCTATCGGTGCTTACGAAGAATGCCGTGCTACGCCCAAATATGAGACTTTAGAAAAGATCTCAGATTTCTTCAATGTGTCGATTGATATGCTCGTCAAAGAGGATGTCTCTCAGTATTCAGAGGAAGAATTGCGTAGCTCTATCGCTGAAGCGCGAGTTGATGTCGAAGGCCGCAAATTACGCGTTTTACCCATTACCGTCGATAGTACAGGACGAGAAAATATTGAGTATGTCGAGCAGCAAAAAGCTGCTGCCGGATATCTCAATGGATATGCAGACCCTGAGTTTATTAGTGAACTTCCTAAATTTCAGCTTCCTATGCTGGGAGGAGGTACTTATAGAGCATTTGAAATCAAAGGGGATTCTATGCTTCCGCTCAAATCAGGGACGATCATTATCGGTGAGTATCTACCTGATTGGCGAGATGTCAAAGAAGGAGACACTTATGTGATTGTCTCTGAATCTGAAGGGGTCGTTTATAAGCGAGTATTTGTCAAGCAAGACAATAATGGAGATCCAGTTTTTACGCTTCGTTCTGACAATCCATCCTATTCGCCTTATGAAGTACCAGTATCAGAGTTACGTGAAGTCTGGAAAGCACGTATGTTTATGAGCAATGACTTCCCTGAGCCAGATCTCTCTATCGAAAAACTTTCTTCTATCGTAATGGATCTGCAACAAGAGATGTTACGGATGAAAAATCAATAAGCCTAAGTACAGACTATTAATATCTGCGGTAAGCTTTTCCTGAAATGGAAAAGTTTACCGCTTTGTCTTTATATTCGTTCTCCTCCCAACCTCTAGCAATGTATTATGGATAGTACCTCTACTATTATATTGGCGATTGCCTTGTTTATCATTATGATTGGCATGGGCCTATCTTTGACGCTGGCTGATTTTCGACGTGTGCTGAAAATGCCAAAGGCTGTACTGATTGGTTTGCTCAATCAGATTATCTTACTCCCTTTGATTGGATATGGACTAAGCATTGGGTTTGGAGTCGAACCTGCGATTGCAATTGGTGTCATGATTTTGGCTGCTTGTCCGGGAGGACCTACTTCCAATCTGGTAACCCATTTAGCTAAAGGTGATATCGCACTCTCTGTTACCTTGACGGCAGTTAATAGTCTGATAACCATTATCAGCATTCCTCTCATCATCAGCTTTGCGCTTGACGCTTTTTTAGGAGAGACTGCTGCGATAGAGGCACCTATTGGAAATATTATTGGTTCTTTAGTGGTAATCATTGCTATCCCTCTAGCTATCGGAATGTTGGTGAAGAGATATGCAGAAGCTTTTGCTGATAAAATGGAGCGTAGCGTAAGAATCGCAAGTGGAGTTTTGATCACACTTGTCATCGTAGGATTGGTAATCAAAGAAAGAGCGCATATAGTAGAGTATTTTCAAAGCGCCTTGATGATTACTTTAGCGCTCAATATTGCCACTATGTTAGTGGGCTATCTTACCGCTAAAGTGGCAAGATTGAGTTTTCGTCAAGCTCTCACCATTGCCATCGAATCTGGAAATCAAAACGGAACACTCGCGATCAGTCTTGCAGTAGTAAGCCTTGCTAGACCCGACTTCGCGATTGCAGCAGCGGTTTACAGCATCATGATGTATGTTACCGCCTCGGTCGCAGTTTATATTGGCAACAGAGCTGAAAAAGAAGCGTTCGGCGAAGCCGCGGCCTAAAAAGACACTAAGGCCCACCTCCCCGAAATGGAAGATTTACAGGCTTTTTACACTATTTTACAATATAAAGTAGCCCTGAGAGGGTTTAAATGATTTCTTTACTGAAAAGGAATAAAAAATGAATAAACCCAATAGTAAGTTTTTCTCGATCAAGACAATCAGCCTTACAGTTTTATGCTGTATAGCTCTATCTAATATTTCCTTTGGCCAAAGCAAAGCCGATAAGCTCGATGAACTAATCAGTAGATATGCTGAATACGGTCAGTTTAATGGCTCAGTCTTGGTCGCAGAGAAAGGAAAAGTTATCTATAAAAATGGTTTCGGGATGGCGAATTGGGAATGGGACATTCCTAACCAGTCAAATACAAAACATCGCCTCGCTTCAGTTTCCAAGCAATTTACTGCTATGGTGATTATGCAATTGGTGGCTGATGGCAAACTAGCACTGGATGTCCCAATATCGACTTACCTGCCAGACTACCCCAAAGAATACGGAGAGCAGATAACGATTCATCACTTGCTAGCCCATACATCTGGTATTCCTAATTTCACCTCTTTTCCTACCTATCGGGATATGGAGCGTGATCCGATCAGTCCTAAAGGACTCGTCGATTTATTTGCGGACTTAGCGTTGGAATTTAAGCCGGGAGAGAGATTTGCATACAGCAATTCTGGCTATGCGCTGCTTGGATATATCGTTGAGCAAATCACCGCGCAATCTTATGAACAAGTATTACAGGAAAAGATACTGGACCCACTCAATATGACCAATACTGGTTTTAACGATTCTCGGAAGATTGTGAAAAATAGAGCTTCTGGCTATAGTCAAGATGGAAACGACTATGTAAAGGCTACTTATATTGATATGTCAGTCCCTTTTACGGCAGGTGCTATGTATTCAACTGTGGAAGACCTATTTCTATGGGATCAGGCCCTCTACACAGAGAAACTGATACCCCAAAAGTATCTAGATATGATCTTCGAAAAACATATTCCTTCTGGCGGTTCGCATTATGGTTATGGTTGGGATATCAGCGAAATAAACCAGGGCAGTACTAGTGAGCGAGTCGCAACCGTCGGTCATAGCGGAGGCATAAATGGCTTCAATACCCTCATTACTCGCATCCCTTCGGATCAGTCTTCCATCATCTTGCTCAATAATACCTCCGGCGCGCCGCTTAATCATATGACCCGAATGATTGCTGGGATCTTATATGACAAAACTTATGACTTTCCTCAGAAGTCGGTTGCAAACACAATCGGGGCAGTTATTGAAAAAGAAGGGATTAGTAAAGGCTTAGCCCTATATGAAGAAATCAAGGATGAAAGTATCTACTATCTTAGCGAAAGTGAGATAAATGTTTTGGCCTATGGCTTTTTACAAGCTGGCAAAACCGATGAGGCAGTTTCAGTTTTTAAGCTAAACGTAGAAGCTTTTCCTAATGCATTTAATGTTTATGACAGTTATGGCGAAGTGCTTTTGGTACTAGGCAAAAAAGAAGAAGCGATTGAAAATTATAAGCAATCAATACTACTCAATCCTGATAACCAAAACGGCCTAGAAGTCCTAAAAGGCTTAGGCGTAGATACGGATGATATCGGTATCAAAGTGCCGCTAAAACAATTGAAGCTTTTAGTAGGAGAGTATAAGGCAGAGACGGAATCAAGCACTGCTAAAGAATGGTTGATTAAGATCGAGGAGGTTGATGGAGAACTTTTTGGTATCGACAACAATTACCGCTATAAGTTGGTGCCACAAGGCGATAACAAATTCATTAACCCAGATGATGGAGCCATGATCGTATTCGATACGAAGAAAAAGAGGGCCATAAGTTTTGTAATCTTTGGCAAGTACACCTTCAATAAGCTGTAAACGTATTTGACTAAGCGTTCGGCGAAGCCTGAGACTAAAAACTCTTGCCGCGCCTTGGAGCCTTCGAATGCCGAGAATCGGCAGAGAAGTCTCAGATTGATTCAAATAGAAAAACAAACCTCAAAAGATAGAAGTCTCAAACAGCTCAAAATAATCTATTTGGCCTGTTTGAGACTTCTCCCTTCGGTTCGAAGGCGTCAGGGACGCGAAGAAATTATTTCTCTATCACAACCCTAATCCCCTCAGAGTGCGCACTAAACTCTGGCGCATACATAGACTGCAAAGTGCTGATCCCTTGAGAAGCGTTCCCAGATTGGGTCGCATAAAGATCATACTCTAAGACATAAGTCCCTTGAGGGAGGTAATCAATAAAGAAGTTGGTCGATAGATCACGCGTACTCTGATAGTAACCTAAACCACCTTGCCAACGATATTGAGAAATCACATCCTTGGGTTCAAACAATGCAGCGCGCTGATCTTTGAGATGTACGTACTCCATCGCGCGATCAGCTCTTATTTCTAGCACCACTCTGACTTTATCTCCTACGGAGAACGCTTGGGTCTCTATTAGCTTTTCACCATCAGCGGTATTCTCCACTTTGAAGAGTTTGCGCGTTACCGATAGGGGAGTAGAGGCAAATTTGATCTTGTCCATCTGCTCGAAATACTGCCAGTACATTGCCCCCCAAGCGAGTTCTTTGTTAGACTTTTGCAGGACTATTTTTGCTTTGCTAGCATTGATTTCACTGGCTTGCCAACGCTTTTGAAAGTAACCTGTACCCGCCTCCAAGTTGACAGATTCGTCGGTTTGGGGAGAGATCGCTTCACCACCGAGACTGATGGCAACTAACTCTTGGTTTTGCAACCAATCTGCACCGGTCGCCAATAAGGCATTACATGCGGCCACAGTAGCGCGGGTCGATTTCCAATCGTGAGTACGTTTATTTTGCAGTAACCAAAGTTTGAGTTGAGCGACTGCTTCCAGATCGCCACCCGCTTCATAAAATGCTTCGGTAAGCAGCGCATGACGCTCAATATCACTATTATACCAATAATAGCCATTGCTTTGGTCCTTCCAGTACATACCGCGTTCCTCATCTACCAAAGCGTTCTCTTTGAGAGAAGCCAAAATCTTAGTGGATGCGGTTTTATTCTCCGTCCGGTGAAAAGTCAAAGCCAACATGCCTTGTAGTTGACGACCTTGCTTGAACCAATGCTTCTCTGCCTGCGCATAATAAAATGCGTATGCTTCTTCAGTGCCATTGGTTTGCTCCATGTCGGGGAAGAAAGAACGCATATACAGATATTGAATCTGCGTCGCGCCCGGCACATATTTGGCCCAATTCTCTTTGGGAGTACGTCTCTTATAGCGCTCGTAATCAGTTTGTATCTCACGATCTAAGTAGCTGACCGCTTTGCTACTCATTTGACCGATCTCTGGATTGCCAAAGCCACTGACTCCAAGCTTTTGTAGGTGTCCGATGCCCGTAACGACCAATTGAGTGATATAGCGGTTTTCACGCATGCCGGGGAACCAACTAAAGGCACCGCTAGACATTTGGCGTTCTTCGAGTTGGCGTTTGGCGGTAGCCGACTCTAAGCTGATGCGGTTGAGATCAAACAAAAGTCCGAGGCGCTTTTTGCGTTCGCTCTCATTATTGGCCTGACGCACCCAAGGCGTTTCTTCTAGCAATGCGGTCTTGAGGTCTTGGTTTTGTTCCAGCATGGACATGAAGGAACGACTGTCACCTTGAGTCGCCGCTTGTTGCCATTGCTTATAAATGGCCTCAATACGAGGATTTTGATTGGCAATATGACTGGCGAGTGTGTTTGCGTATAAGCGACTAAATATCTGCTCAGTACACTCATAAGGAAACTCCATCAAATATGGCAGCGATTGTACCGCATACCAAGCAGGATTGGAGCTAAACTCTAAAGTGAGACTCTGATGTTTGAGGGTGCTTGACTGACTCGCTTGGGCCAGTCCTTTGAAAGTATATTCCTTTTTGCCTGCCTTCACCATGCTCATCGGCAAAGTCTCGGTAACTAACATACGATTAGGCAGGACTGGAAGTACGTTTTCCTCGCCATCACCAAAGCTTGCGCTTTGGGCTGTGATTTGAATTACGACAGCTTGGACGTTATCAGGTACGACTACTTCCCATGTGACCGTCTGATTTTTACCAGCGGCTAAGTCAAAGGCTTGCTCGCTGCGCGGAACGCCAAAGTCTGTAAGTACCGAGGCCATCGTACGAGCATCCAAGATTTCTATTTTGGCGTTCCCGTTTAGGGCCTCTTCGGAGAGGTTGCTGAGCTTGGCAATGATTCGTAGGCTATCTCCCTGACGCATGAAGCGCGGTAGATTGGGTTGTACCATCAGCTCCTTTTGGGTGACCGTCTCTCCACCGAGAACGCCAGACTTTAGATCCTCTGTATGGGCAAGACCCAAGAACTTCCAGCGCGTCAAGGCCTCTGGTATCGTAAAGGCAAGGCTGATATCGCCCTTCTCATCGGTACGTAGCTGTGGAAAGAAGAAAGCGGTTTCTTGGAGGTTGGTGCGAATGGGAGGGGCGGCCGCATTGTTTTTATCGCTCCCTGGTTTCTTGAAGTCGGTATTTTGAGGCTTCCATTCGTCCGCTGCCATATCCATTTCCCCTGCTTCTATTTGATAGGCCACATTTGCATCTGCTTTAGCCATCGACATCGGTGCGGGAGCTGCTTG